>JAFANO010000251.1 GCA_019232645.1 Planctomycetaceae bacterium
GCGGATCGACCAGCTCGAGGCCGAAGGGATCCGGTTTGTGCTCAATGCCGAGGTCGGGCGGAACGTCGACCCGCGCGAGCTCCGCGAGCGGCACGACGCCCTGCTGCTGACCGTCGGCGCCACCCAGGCGCGCGACCTCGACATCCCCGGCCGCCACCTCACGGGGGTCGAGCAGGCGATGCCCTTCCTCGTCCAGCAGAACCGCCGAGGTTTCGGCAACCTCGACAACGGCGACGCGATCCTCGCCACCGGCAAGAACGTCATCATCATCGGCGGCGGCGACACCGCCGCCGACTGCCTGGGCACCTGCCATCGCCAGGCGGCCCGCTCGGTCCTGCAGCTCGACTACAACCCCCGCCCGCCCGAGAACGAGAACCCCGAGACCCCCTGGCCGCTCTGGCCCAAGATCCTCCGGATCACCCCCGCGCACGAGGAGGGGGGCAAGCGCGACTGGCAGATCAAGACCAACCAGTTCGTCGGCGACGAGCATGGACAGGTCAAGGAGCTGCACGCCGTCCGCGTCCAGCAGTACTTCGACGAGGCCGGCGAGCGGCAGTTCGAGGAGATCCACGGCACCGAGCTGGTCTTCCCGTGCGAGCTAGTGCTCCTGGCCATCGGCTTCGCGGGCCCCGAGCCGACCCTGCCCGAGGCGCTGGGGCTGGCGATGACGGAGGCCGGCGCGATTCGCTGTGGACGCCACTACATGACCTCACAGCCGGGAGTCTTCGCCGCGGGCGACTGTCGCCGCGGCCAGTCGATCGTCGTCTGGGCGATCGCCGAGGGCCGCGAGGCCGCGCGGCACATCGACGAGTACCTGATGGGGCGGCCGAGCCCGCTGCGGGCCCGGGACCGCTCCGCCCTGCTCATCGACTCGCCCGGAGGGGCCGCCCCCTGAGGCGAATTCCAGAGAGTTTGTGCGCCCTGTTCGGATCTCAAATTCGAGATTTCGGATCTCAAATTCGAGATTTCGGATTTCAAATTTGAGATTTCGGATTTTAAATTTGAGATTTCAGATTTCAAATTTCAGATTTCAAATCAGCATAGAAGTTAAACAGTCGATCGAATTATTTCTCTAAGTGCAGGGGATCCTGGGATGTCTGGGGAGTTTGGGTTCCCACAACTCCAGGTCCCATCTCACCCCCTCTATTCACAGCTCCATGCAAGTAGTAGCCCCCGTCCACCAACAGCTTCACTCCTATTCAAATTAGAGCTTTCAGATTTCAAATCAGCAGACCGAACGCGCTAAATTCCTGGAATCCGTCTGACACGCCCCGCGCGGTGGCCTGTCCGGGGCGCTCCCGATCGTCAGGCCGGCTGCGGCGTGATCCAGGCGGGCGCGGACCGCTCGTGGTCGCGAATCGCCTCGTCGTTGAGCAAGGTCTCGGCGATGGCGTCGAGCCCCTGGAGCAGCCGGTTGCGGTTGGCCTCGGGGACTTCGAACGCGAAACGCGCCTCGGCGCCCCGCGACGGGTGGAGGGTCACGGTCTGGTCGCGGAGGTCGATGGTCACCTCGGCGCCCCCCTCGGACCGGGCGACGTCGACGATCGCCCTCCAGTCGTCGTCGGCCAGCTCGATCGGCAGCAGGCCGTTTTGGAAGGCGTTGCCCTCGAAGATGTCCGCGAAGCCCTCGCCCTTGCCCGGGGCGATGACCGCGCGCGCGCCGGCCTGGGCCACGGCCCAGACGGCGTGCTCGCGGCTGGAGCCGCAGCCGAAGTTGCGGCCGACGACCAGGACGGTCGCCCCCCGCGCCTCGGGCCGGTTCAGGGGGAAGTCGGGGGCCTCGGCCCCGTGTCGCTCGGGGGCGTCGACCTCGGGCGCGCCGCCGGGCTCGTAGCGCTTGTCGGCGAAGAGGAGCGGGCCATAGCCGGTCCTCTCGATCCGCTTCAGGTAGCGCGCAGGGATGATCAGGTCGGTGTTGACGTCGCTCCAGTCGAGCACGGCGACCCGACCGCGATGGGTCACGAAGGGTTCCATGGCAGCCTCCGGGGTGGGGGATGAGGAGTCCGAGGATCGGGGAGGGGGGATGCGTCCCGCCCCCCGGGGCGTCAGGAGAGCAACGGGCGGACGTCGGTGAAGTGGCCGGCGACGGCGGCGGCGGCGGCCATGGCGGGGCTGACGAGGTGGGTCCGGCCGCCTGGGCCCTGGCGGCCCTCGAAGTTCCGGTTGCTGGTGCTGGCCGAGCGCTGGCCGGGGGTGAGCTTGTCGGGGTTCATGGCCAGGCACATGCTGCATCCCGACTGCCGCCACTCGGCGCCGGCCTCGGTGAAGAGCCGGTCGAGCCCCTCGGCCTCGGCCTGGCCGCGGACCGCCTCGCTGCCGGGGACGACCAGGGCCCGGACGCCCTGCGCGACCTTGCGACCCCGGAAGACCTTCGCGGCGGTTCGAAGATCCTCGATCCGGCCGTTGGTGCAGGAGCCGATGAAGACGACGTCCACGGGGATGTCAGTGATCGGCGTGCCGGGGGTCAGCCCCATGTAATCGAGGGCGCGGCGGGCGTCGTCGCGCGAGGCGAAGGGGACGTGGTCGGGGTCGGGGACGCGGCCGGTCACGTCCACAGTCATCGCCGGGTTGGTCCCCCAGGTGACCTGGGGAACGAGCGAAGAGGCGTCGATCGTGACGTGCCGGTC
>JAFANO010000753.1 GCA_019232645.1 Planctomycetaceae bacterium
GGCGACCCAGCGGTAGCCCGTCTCCCGACCGGGCTCCGCGCGCGGGTCGGCCGTGCGACCTTCATAATAATGCAACTCGACCCAGGCGTGGGGGTACCGGTGGGTGACGACCCGCCGAGGGGCGCCGAGGGTGACGGCGAGGCCCAGCTCCTCGAGGCACTCGCGGCGGGTGGCGGCTTCGGGGGTCTCGCCGGGCTCGCATTTGCCGCCGGGGAACTCCCAGTAGCCAGCCATCGCGGTGCCAGGCGGGCGCTGACGGACGAGATAGCGGCCGTCACGACCGATCAGGCCAATGCCCGCGCGGATGGGCCGATCCTCGGGCTCGGGGGGGTGACTCGTCATGGCGAGGGGGACCGGTCCGGGCCGCCGTCAGAGGCTCGCCCCGGCCTTGGCCGCCTCGATCGCCCGGCCGGGCGAGCCCATCACGTTGTAACCGCAATCGACGTGGAGGATCTCGCCGGTGATGCCGCTGGCCAGGTCGGAGAGGAGGAACATGCCCGCTGCGCCGACTTCCTCGCGGGTGATGTTGCGGCCCAGGGGGGCGACCGCCTCGTAGAGCCCGGCGAGCTTGTCGGCGTCGCCCACGGCCGATGCGGCCAGCGTCTTCACAGGGCCGGCCGAGACGGCGTTGACGCGGATCTGCTTGGGCCCGAGGTCGTAGGCCAGGTACCGCACCGCGGCGTCGAGCGCGGCCTTGCACACGCCCATCAGGTTGTACCCGGAGACGACCCGCTCGCCTCCGAAGTACGTCAGCGTGGCGATCGCGCCGCCGTTGGGCATCGACTCGGCCGCGTGACGGGAGACGATGGCCAGCGAGTAGACGCTGATGTCCATGGCCGTCTTGAAGCCGTCGCGGCTGGAGTTGACGAACGGCCCCTTGAGGTCATCGATCGGTGCGAAGGCGATCGAGTGGAGCACGAAGTCGAGGGCGCCGTAGGTCTTGCGGGCCTCGTCGAAGACCCGGGCGACGTCCTCGTCCTTCTGGACGTCGCAGGAGGTGACGAGCTTGGCGCCGATTGGGTCGACCAGCTTGCGGACCCGGCGCTCCATCTTCTCGCCCGGCAGGTGGGTGAAGCCGATCTCGGCCCCCTCGTCGAGGAGCTTGCGGCTGATCGCCCAGGCGATGCTGTAGTCGTTGGCGACCCCCAGGACCAGTCCCTTCTTGCCCGTGAACAAATCCATCGGCGGCCCCTTTCGCATCACTGGCGCCCCGAATCCCCGCCCGGACCGGTTTCCGCATGCGGTCGTCGCCTCATCGCCAAGATACCCGGACGTCTCGGCACGCTCAACTGGACTTTCACGCGACCGGAGGCACGATCGAGTCAGTGCTTGCGCCCGAGATCCGGCTCGCCGACCGGGAGACGACGGGCGCCGGCGACGGTCAGGGTTCACGACGTCAGAGATGTCCCTCCGGACGCCGATCGGCTAAGCTGAGAGGATCGAGCTTTGGGTGCGACTCCGCTTGATCCTCTCTCGGTTTGTCCAAACTGCCGAGGTCCCTGATGGCGCGAATCCGATGCATCCATGAGTCCGCGGCGATCAGCCAGGACGACCTGCCCGACTTCGATCGGCGGCCCTCCCGGGGTGGCGATCGCGCGCCGGCCGAGAGGCCCTCGCCATGATCGCGCTGGGACCGCTGGGCGATCGGGCGGTGCTGGCTCGGTTCGCATCCGAGGCCGAGGCGGCGCGGTGGGCCTCGGCCGTTCGCGCCAGGGGGTGGCGGGGGGTCGAAGACGTGGTCCTGGCGTATCGGTCGGCCGCCGTCTTCGCCGACCCCGACCGGATCGCGCCCGAAGAGCTGGAGGATCGGCTCCGGTCGCTGGTCGCCGACCTCGACGACCGCACCTCGGGACGCCTGATCCGCCTGCCGGTCCTCTACGACGGCGAGGACCTGCCCGAGGTCGCCCGGCGGCTGGGGATGACCGCGTCGGAGGTGGTCGCGAGCCACACCGGCCGGGACTATATCGTGTTCGCCATCGGCTTCCTGCCGGGGTTCCCGTACCTGGGCTATCTTCCCGAAACTCTTTGCGGCTTGCCTCGGCGTGAGGCGCCCCGGGTTCGCGTGCCCGCCGGCTCGGTCGCGATCGCCGGGCGGCAGACGGGGGTCTATCCGGCTGAGTCGCCCGGCGGCTGGTACCTGCTCGGCCGGACGCCCCTGCGGATCGTCGACGTCGCACGCGGACATTTCCCGATCCGCGCGGGGGACCGGGTCCGGTTCGAGCCGATCGGCCCTGCCGAATTCGACGCGTGGCTCGGGGAAGACCTATGAGCGGACCGATCCAGTCGATCGACCTGAACGCCGACCTCGGCGAAGGCTATCCCAACGACGCCGCGCTGCTGGCGCGGGTGACTTCGGCCAGCGTCTCGTGCGGTGCCCATGCCGGTGATCGTGCGGCGATCCTGGCGACTCTGCGCGAGGCGAAGGCGCGGGGCGTGAGCATCGGCGCGCACCCCGGCTTCGCCGACCGTGAGGGGTTCGGCCGGCGCGAGCGCGACGTCTCCGCCGCCGAGGTCGAGCGTCTGATCCTCGAACAGATCGAGGCACTGGCCGGCCCGGCCCTGGAGGTCGGTCTGCCCCTCCGCTTCGTCAAGCCCCACGGCGCGCTCTACAACCAGGCGCAGCGCCAGCCGCACGTCGCCGAGGGTGTGATCGCCGCGCTGGCTCGCCTGCACCTGCCCGTCCTCGGGCAGCCCCGGAGCGTCGTGGAGGAGCGGGCAAAGGCGCAGGGGGTGCGCTTCGTCGCCGAGGGGTTCCCCGAGCGCCGCTACCGCCCCGACGGCCGACTCGTGCCACGGGACGAGGAAGGCGCCGTCCTGACCGACCCCGACGAGATCGAGGCGCAGGTCATCTGGCTGATCGAGCAGGGTGTCGCCACCCTCTGCATCCACGGCGACGACCCCCACGCCGTCGAGAAGGCCGACCGCGTCCGCGCCGTGCTTCGGAGGCATCGGGTCGCGCCCAAGAGCTTCGTTTGAGATGGGATTGCTCGTCGTCAGCCCCGGGCTCGCCGCGACGGTCCAGGACCTGGGCCGCGTCGGC
>JAFANO010000756.1 GCA_019232645.1 Planctomycetaceae bacterium
CTTGGTAAACATGTCAAGCCAGGATGGCATTTCGCGCCGACGGAGCCGACGACATCCCTTATCCTTCGAGGCGATGGAAGGGCGCCGCTTGCTGAGCACGGCCACCCCGATCCATGCCGCAGTCATGCCTCCGGGACCCCGCCTACTGCCCCTCGCCGGGACGGCGCCACAGGGTCCGGCCTCACATCCGAGCGTTTCGAGCCTCCCCTCTGCGTCAGACGTCGGGCACGTCGGTTCGCAGTACGTCAAGCTGGCATTCTCGCACGCCTCGCTCCGGGTGGGCAAGTCGTATGTCCGGGCGATCCTCAAGGGCGACGGCAAGGCGCTGAAGCACCTGGGAAATTCGATCCAGGTCAAGAGCCTCGGGAAGCAGTTCGACGACCTGGGTCATTCGTCTTTGGTCAAGCATGTGGGCAAGCAGTTCCAGAACCTCGGAAAGTCGGTCTCCCACTGGTTCAAGTAGTCGGGGCCGGCGACGGAGCTTGACGCACGCCGGAGGGTCGTCATCGGGGCCTGAATCCTTCGTGGGATGAGGTTAGCCTGCGAAAAAGAGCCGGCTTCTCCTGCATGATGCGATTCCCTCGGGACGAGACAACTGGTATAGCTTGGCACCATCACCCACGGTTTCTTCGCGGGAGAGGAATCGCCCGCGATCGAGAACTCCGTCGGAGGATCGCCCGGCGACCCCGAAGGTACGAACCGAGTGCGGCCGGCCGGGCGAACACCTGCGGAACGGGCGGCAGGCACGGTCGGTGTATCGGCACCATTGGCCCATGCACCGGCACCCGCCGTTCTCGCAAGATCCCCCCGAGTTTGCCGCCGACGGGCCTGTCCGCCTGCCTGCGATTCGGGAATCGTCTTCCTCCAGCGAGGACCTTCGCCATGGCCGGCGACAGCAGCATCCGGACTGAGACCCCGGGGATGAGCGGAAGGGGTCACGGTGAGCCCGATCCCCACCTCGTGACCCTCCCGCATCGTCGGGCTTGGGCGATGCCGGCGCCCCCAGAGGTGGAGGCACGACCCGAGGCGACGGCCGTCCCGCAAGGCGGGGGTGCTTCCCTCGCGAAGACCTATGCCGTGCTGGCGGCGCTGCTGGTGGCCTTGATGATCGGCTTCTCGGCCGGGCCCGTCGCGAACGCCGTTACCTGCAAGAAGAACAAGGATTACACCCTCTGGTACCAGACCGGGCGGTTCGCGCTGAGGGGGGCCGACATCTACCCGAAGGACGATCGGCCGTTCCCCTTCATGTATCCTCCGTCCTGCGCGGCGCTGCTGGCGCCGGGGAGCGTCGTCGGCGAGGTCCCGTTCGTCCTCGGCCTGACCCTGATCAACTCCGCCGCGTGGCTCGCCGCCATCCTGCTGTCGGTCGACCTGGCGACGGGCCGGGCCTGGCGGCAGGACCCGCTCCTGTACCTGGCCCCGACGCTCTGCGTGCTGCCGTTCGTGAACGACACCTTCCTGCTCGGGCAGCCGAACCTCCTGCTGCTGGCGCTGATGCTCGGGGCGTGCGCCTGCCTCCGGCGGCACCGGCAGGGGTGCGCCGGGGTGCTGATCGCGCTGGCGGCGGCGATCAAGGCGTTCCCGGTGATGGCGGTCGGGTACCTCGTTTATCGACGTTGCTGGAAGGCGGTCGCCGCCGTGGTCGTGGCGATGGCCCTGCTCCTCCTGGTCCTGCCGATGGCCTTCCGGGGCCCAGGGCGGGCCCTGGACGACTTGACAACCTGGACCCGGGGCATGGTGCTGAAGTACGACGCCGACGCGATCGCCCAGCGTCCCATGCGCTGCTACAGCTTCAAGAACCAGTCCCTGATGGCGATCGCCAATCGCCTGCTGCGGCCGATCCCGGCCGACGGCGAGGCGGACAAGAGCTGGAAGGTCAACGTCGCCGACCTGGACTTCCGTACGATCAACGCCCTGATCGTGGCGACCGGGCTCGGCCTGTGCGGCTTCTACCTGGCCTCGATGCCCCGACGTGGGCGACGCACGGATCGAACCGATGCGATCGAGTGGGGCATGCTGCTGCTGCTGATCCTGATCTTCTCGCCCTTGTCGTTCAACTATTTCTACGTCTGGCTACTCTATCCGCTGGCCCTGGTGTTGAACCTGGTCCTGTCGGTCCGCGGGGCCCCCGATGGGCGGGTCGTGAAGCCGGTGCTGATCGCCTGCCTGGCGGCGAACGTGGTCCTGCTCGCCCTGGCGATCCCCTTCCGGCGCGAGGCCCAGGCGTACGGCAACCTCTTCTTCGCGAGCCTCCTGTTGCTCGTCGGCCTGGGATGGGGGATGCGTCGGATGGCGGACCCGACCTCGGCCCTGGCGAGTTGAGGTAGGGGGAGCCGGCCCTTGGGGTCCGGGGCCGGGGGCGTCCCAACGCGCCGCGGGTGCGGGCCGCATCATTGCCGGCCCGAGTCGCCGGCCGCCGGGGCAGTCGCCTCGGCGGCATCGCGGCCGACGAAGGCATCGAGGCCTCGGGCAGAGGCCCGGGAGTAGGCTGGCTCGATCGCGTCGAGGAGCGGCTGCGTGCCCCTCCAGAAGGGGAACCCGCCCAGACGTCGAGGGAGCCCGGCGGGCTCGGGGGGCGCCACGACCTCGCCGAACGGGTCGTCCGCCAGGCCGCCTCCGGACCAGAAGGCCCCGACGTCCGCCGCCAGCGGCTCGGGGGGCATCGCCGCGGGCGCGGCCGGGCCCGGCTCGGCGCGGCCGGCCGCCGACCCGCCCAGGGCCTCGAGGCGCGCGAAGAGCTCGTCCCGCGTCAGGCCGCGGAGGGTGAAGATCAGGAAGGGGTCGCGATCGAACTCCTCGCCCAGCAGGTAGTAGACCGCGGCGATGTGCTTGCACGGGTTCGAGTCGTCGGGGCAGGAGCAGTCCGTGCTCAGGTCGCCGCGCCGCTCCGGGAAGAGCGACAGCTTGGCGTCGCGGAAGACCTGCTCGATGTCCTGAGGCATCTCCCCCGCCAACAGCTTGGCGGCGAAGATCGCCTGCCCCCCCAGCGCGGCGATTAGCGCCTTCCAGTCGGCGTCGGAGAGCGTCTTGGCCTTGATGGTGACGTCATAGGGCTGGGGGCGAGACCCCTGGACCTTAGCCCGGACCCGCCCCGTCTCGACGTCGATCGAGAGGACCTGCCCGCCGCGGGCGTACGACCGCCCGCGCGCCAGCCGCGCCCCGATCTGGAAACTGTTCAGGACATCGAGCCAGCGCTTGGCCCACCAGCTCGTGCCGAACTCGCCACGCTTCGATTGCGCCTTGATCCCGCCCTTGACCTCGCGCGGCCTCGAGCGGGGGAAATACCAATCATCGTCGTAATAGCGCCTCCGGCTCATGATCGGGCCCCCGAGGGAGGTCTGCAGCGATCAGACGTACTGCCCGGCGAACGCGAGATAGCCGGTCTCGCCACGACGGAGCTGCGAGTGCCTGCGGACCGAATCCCGGACCACCCGGAGGCCGTCGTGCCAGACGTCGTCGGAGATGTCGTCGCGGAGCTGCCGGATCGCCTCCAGGGCGCCGACGAGGTCGGCGACGCGATCGTCCGTCGGTCCCGTGCCGTTCAGGCAGCAGCGCAGCGCCTCGTCCACCGCGCGATCGTCGATGCCGGGGTCCTCGCGATGCCGGCTGACCAGGGCGAACTCGATGTTCTGGAGCACGTCCTCATGCTCGCCCGCCATCTGCTTCATGAGCTTGATCGGCGATCGCGAGCGCTCGCTCTCGTAGCTGGAGACGCGATCGCGATTCTTGAACAATCGTTTGGGAGGTTGCCTCTTGGCCATGGTCGAAAACCTCGGGTATTGCGGCTAGCTAGGGTCGTCTCCCTACGATTCATGATATCGGGCTCGAGGGCCGGTGCCAATCCGTCCTGGTCCCGGCCGGAGGTCCTCGGGCGCGTCACTCGGCGAGGCCGAGCGCCTCGCGGCGGAGGGTGAAGAGCTCCTTGAGCTCCTCGCTGGAGAGCTTGGTCAGCCAGTCCTCGCCGGTGCCGACGATCGCGCCGGCGACCTGCTGCTTGCGTTCGATCATGTCGTCGATCTTCTCCTCGATCGTGCCGACGCAGACGAACTTGTGGACCTGGACCATGCGCGTCTGGCCGATCCGGAAGGCGCGGTCGGTCGCCTGGTTCTCGACGGCCGGGTTCCACCAGCGGTCGAAGTGGAAGACGTGGTTGGCGCGGGTCAGGTTCAGCCCGGTGCCCCCGGCCTTGACTGTGAGGATGAAGAGGCGCGGGGAGTCGGCGTCGCTTTTGCCGTCGCCATCGCCGTCGCCTCCCTGCTGGAAGCGCGCGACCATGAGGTCGCGCTGGCGCTTGGGGACCCCGCCGTGGAGGAAGAGGACCTCGCGGCCGAACTCTTCCTGGAGGTGCCGGCGGAGGATCGCGCCCATCTCGGAGAACTGGGTGAAGATCAGGGCGCGGTCGCCCTCCTCGAGCGCCTCGTCGAGCATCTCGGTCAGCCGCGCCAGCTTTCCCGAGCGGCCGGGGATGGCCGAGTTGTCGCCGAGGAACTGCGCCGGGTGGTTGCAGACCTGCTTGAGCTTGGCCAGGGTCGCCAGGACGAGGCCCTTGCGCTGGATGCCCTCGGCGGTGGCGAGCTGCTCGGCGGTCTCCGCGACGACGGCCTCGTAGAGCGAGGCCTGCTCCTTGGTCAGCGTGCAGTAGACCTTCATCTCGAGCTTGTCGGGCAGGTCGGAGATGATCGCCTTGTCGGTCTTGAGCCGGCGGAGCAGGAACGGGCCGGTCAGGCGCTGGAGCTTCCGCGTGGCCTCGGGGTCGCGGTTGGCCTGGATCGGCACGTGGAACGACCGCTTGAACTCGGCCTGGGTGCCGAGCAGGCCGGGGTTGAGGAACTCCATGATCGACCAGAGGTCGCCGACGTGGTTCTCGACCGGCGTACCGGTCAGCGCGACCCGGTAGTCGGGCTCGAGCGCCCGGGCCGCGCGGGCCTGCTTGGTCTCGGGGTTCTTGATGTTCTGCGCCTCGTCGAGGATCACGCCGGCCCAGGGGACCGGCTTGAACAGCGCGAAGTCGCGATGCAGCAGCGCGTAGCTGGAGAGGACCAGGGCGTGGCGGGTCGCCTGCTCCCGGAACTCCGGCCCCTTGATCCGGGACAGCCCGTGGTGGATCATCACGGGCAGGTCGGGCGTGAACCGGGCCGCCTCCTTCTGCCAGTTGCCCACGACCGACATCGGGCAGATCAGCAGGGTCGGCCGCCGGTCCTTGCCGCTCGACTCCCAGTCGCGCTGGACCATCGCGAGCGTCTGGATCGTCTTGCCCAGGCCCATGTCGTCGGCCAGGCAGGCGCCGAAGCCCCAGCGGTGGAGGAAGCCGAGCCACGAGTAGCCCCGCGCCTGGTAGGGCCGCAAGGTCCCGTGGAAGCCGCGCGGGGCGTCGAGCGCCTCGAACGCCGCGCCCCCCTGAAGCTGGTCGAGCAGCTCGGCGAGCCAGCCGGTGGCCTCGACCCCCTCGAACGCCAGGCCTCCGGGCGGCTTGGCGACGCCCAGGGCCATGAAGACCGCCTGGCGGGCGGTGATCGCCGACTCCCCCTTGGCCTTCCAGAAGGCCAAGGCCGCCTGGATCTCCTCGGCGCTGAGCTGGACCCACTGCCCCCGGACCTGGACCAGCGGCGTCTTGAGCCGGGCCAGCGCCTCCAGCTCGGACCTCGTGAGCTTCTGGTCGCCCAGCGCGACCTCCCACTTGAAGTTGAGGATCTGCTTGAGCGACAGGATCCCCTTGCCCTTGAGCTTGGGCGGCTTGACGACGGCCCGCGCCGCGAGGCGGAGCTTGGTCCCCTTGCGGCTCCACCACGCGGGCAGGAGCACGCCGAAGCCGGCCTGCTCCAAGAGCCACGACTTCTGCGTGAGGAACTCGTGCGCGCCGGCGGCGTCGAGGGTGTAGCCGCCGGGCGCGGCCGCCTTCAGGCTTTCCTCGATCCGGGGGCTGATCGACGCCGCCTGCCCCAGGGCCGCCAACAGGTACTCGCGCGGCTTGAAGTCGCCACGCCTGAGGACCGACGCCTGGCGCCCCCTGGGGTCCCAGGCGTCGGCGGCCGGCACCAGCAGGCTGGGGTCGTCGGCGGCCTGGAGCAGGTAGCGGACCGTCCATGCGCCCGGCGCGCGGACGACCCACTTGCCCCCGTCGAGGTCGTCACCTTCGACCTCGGGCTCCTCCAGGCGGAAGCAAAGCCGGAAGGGGGCGGCCGCCGTCACGGCGATCGGGAGCCGCCAGCGGCGGACCTGCTCGGCGAACCGCTCCAGCTCGGCCGGGTCGCCCTCCATGAGGCCCTCGGGCGTCCGGAGCGAGGCCAGCCACTGGTCGTGGATGCTGTCGAAGCGCGCCGCCTTGCGCCGGGCCGGCGGCTTCGCGGGGGAGGGGGCCGCCGGTTCTGCCGAGGACCGGACCAGGTGATCGACCATCGCGGCGACGAACGCGGAGGCCGCGGCCGTGGGGCTGGTCTCGGGGGGCGCCCCGGCGTCCCGGCCCAGCGCCCGGCAGGCCGAGGGCATGGCGCGGGCCAGTTGTGCCAGCCGGTGCGCGTCGGCCCCGGCGACGACCGGCTCCCAACGGGCGCGATACGACCCGTCCAGGCGCGCCACTCCGGGCAGGAACTGCTGCCGGGCCGCCAGCGCCGCGCCGAACCGGAAGGCGGCCGACGCATACTCCAGCGTCTTGCCGACGACGATCCCCGGCGCCAGCGTCTGCCGACCGGTGCAGGCCTCGAGCAGATCGGCCGCCCGATCGGCCCGGAGCCGGAGCCCCGACACCGCCCAGGGGGCGATCCCGGCCTCGGCGGCAATCGCGGGGGGCTCGTCAATCAGGGGGCTGGAGGCCACCGGCCGGCCCCCGACGGAAGGAAGCCAGGCGACCCAGGTCCCGGCCACCTCGCCACCGGCCTCGACGCCCGCGACCGCCTCCGCCAGCGCCTCGGCGAGCCGCGCCACTCCCGCGTCGAAGGGCAGGGCTGGGGCCGTGGCGGGGGCCCGGGTCCCGGCCTTCGTCCCCCTCGCCCGGCCTCGTTTCGGGGGCGCGTCGGCCGATGGCTCCGGCGGCGTTTCGCCCCAGAGGACCAGCGCCCCTTCCAGGATCGCGGCATGAAGCACGAGCATTCCCGGCGCGTGACCTCGGGATCCCCTCGAGGCGTCCCGGTGCTCGGAATGGCGTACATGACCTCCGTGGCCGATTCGGGATCCATCACAACCACCTCGACGAGAATAGCATCGATCAGCCGGCCCGGAGTGTCAAGCGCCGAGTCCGGTCCCGACTTGCGGGAAGACGGGGTGGGAGGGAAGAGGCAAGGGGGCCGCGTGGAGCGGCCCCCGAGCGGGAGGAGAGAGTCGGCCGGCGCCACCCCGCCCTCCCCGGGCGCGGGAGGGCGGGATGAGGATGTTGGGGGGAGTCGCGATCGGACGGCCGAGTTCAATAGAGGAGGATCGCGTCGACGGCGAGCGTCAACTGGCTCTTCTTCGTCCCGTCGATGTAGGGGTGGGTGAACTGCGACCAGTCGTACCGCGCCTCGGGCCGGATCCAGATGTAGGGCTTGGGCTTCCAGATCAGGCCGAGGGTCTGCTCGTAGAAGTTGTCGCGGAACCCGGTGCGTTGCCCGCCGTCGTCGCGGAAGACTTCCGCGCGCCAGACGCCGGTCAGCTTCTCGGTGAAGGCGTAGAGGAACCAGTTGCCGAAGCTGTACCAGCTATCGTTCAGGTTGGTCCCGTCGGGGCCGGAGCCGGGGATGTTGTTCTCGAACGAGTCGTCGTTCTCGATCACCTGGGTCAGCTTGTCGGTCCACTTGTACGAGAAGACGTTGGTGAACGAGGTCCGCCAGTTGCTGCCATAGCCCGGGTTGCGCCGGCCGGCCTCGTAGGGGGGCACCGTGTTGCCGGGTAGGAGGACGGTCTGCGGACTGGGCTGGAGGAATCTCGGATACTGGTTCGGGCCGAAGATGTACGAGATGGCCAGGTTCCCCTTGCCGTTCTTCGTGGTGTAGGTGAAACCGCCGAGGTAGTTCCACTTGTAGGTCTCGTTGAACCAGCGGTCGTAGCCGTTGACCGTGCCGTTGTAGAGGTTGATCCGGTCGGTCAGGTGCAGGGTGGAGAGCATGCCCAGGTGGGTGAACGGTTGGCCGTAGTTGAACATGTAAGGGACCGAGAGCAGCGGACGGCCGATCGCGGGCACCACCTCGTAGCCGAGGATCGTGTAGAACCGGCCCCCCTTGAAGTCGATGCCCCCCTTGGTCAGGTAAGGCAGGTGGACCTCGCCGTAGATCTGCGCGGGGTCGTAGCCGGCGAAG
>JAFANO010000011.1 GCA_019232645.1 Planctomycetaceae bacterium
CTGGTGACCATCGCGGAGGACCAACTCCGTAACCTCAACCGTGCGTGACATGGGATATGACTCCTGATGGGAAGCTGATGCCGGGTCAATTCTGATCGGATCCGCGGGCCGCTTCAAGAAGGGTGAGGATTTCGTCCGGGGCCTGGCCTCCCGGCATGTCGGCGGAAGGCTCCTCCCCCGGGCTCACCTCGGGAGCATGGGAGCGTGATTGTCTCCGTTGGTGACCATCCGGTGGCCGTCGGCGCGTCGTCGGCTCGCCGCGATGGCCGAGAGGATGGTCAACGTTAGCCTCCGCGATTCATCGACATCCTCGCAATCCGCCGCGAGCGCGGAAATCGTATGGCTTGTTCGTCGATGGGAAATGGTCTCAGCGGACGATCCGACTCGACCCGTCGGAGAGCCGCGGCGACGCACCTCGGGTCGTCCTCAAAAGATTCCTGGAGGAACGGCGGCGCGAGTGCCTTTCCAGGGTGTTTCGTGATACGGGGACGTGTCGGTCCTGCCTTCAAGAGACATTCGGTCCGATGATATACCAAACGGCCGACTCCGGCCAAGGAGTGAGTGACCCGCTGCGATATAGTTTCCACCCGAAGCCCCGCCTGACCCGAGGTCGTCGTCCTCAAGGGCACCGCCCTCGCCCCGCCCGAGGCATCGTCCGGCGCCTGGCACGGCCGCGTCGGCCCCCACGGGAATAGGCTCGTCACGTCCGTCAATCCCGAAGCCGGCCGTTTCGCCCTTCTTCCCCGGCGCTTGGGCTCGCCCCCTGCCACCATCCCTCTCCCGGCGGGGAGCAGGGGAGCTCCGTTCCCCTCGCCCTCGAGAGGCCCGGGCGCTCGCGACGAATCTCCCCGAGCGAGGAAAATGAAACGCTCCTGCCACCCCGGCCTCCCTTGACAGGGGCCTGTCATGATACGTTGTGCGAGAGATGTTTTCATCCTGCTTACGAGGTTCGCCGATGATCCCCCCCGGGACGCGCCTCCGCCGGGCACTGACCGATCGGCCGATCATGATCCCCGGCGCCTTCAACGCACTGACGGCCAAACTGGCCGAGCGGCTCGGGTTCGCCGCGGTGTACCTGTCCGGTGGTGCCCTGTCGGCGGGCTGGGCGGGCCTGCCCGACATCGGGCTCTTGACCCAGACCGAGTTCGCCGAGCAGGCCGCCGTGCTCGCACGGGCCACGAGCCTCCCCCTGCTCTGCGACGCCGACACCGGCTTCGGCGAGGCGGTCAACGTCGCGCGCACCGTCCGGCTCTTCGAGCAGTCCGGCGCGGCCGGCCTGCATCTGGAGGACCAGGTCTTGCCGAAGCGTTGCGGACACCTCCCGGGCAAGTCGGTGGTCGATCGCGAAACGATGGTCGCCAAGCTCCGCGCCGCGGTCGCCTCGCGGCGCGACCCCGACTTCGTGATCGTCGCCCGTACCGACGCGCGTTCCGTCGAGGGCTTCGACGCGGCCGTCGCTCGCGCCCGCGCCTACCACGCCGCGGGCGCCGACCTGATCTTCCCCGAGGCACTGGAGTCGGCCGACGAGTTCGCCCGGTTCGCGCAGGCCGTCCCCGCCCCGCTCCTGGCCAACATGACCGAGTTCGGCCGCGGCCCCCTGCTCGACTTCGACACTCTCGCGGGCCTTGGCTACCGCGCCGTACTCTATCCCCTGACCGCCTTCCGCGCCGCGATGAAAGCCGCCGAGGAGACGCTGATCGCGCTTCGGGACCACGGCACCCAGCGCGGCCAGATCGGCCGCATGCAGACCAGGGCCGAACTTTACGACCTGCTGGACTACTCCGATTGGGAGGCGCGGGACAAGTCGTATCTCGGCCATTAGTCCCTTAAGAGTCGAATCTTGCTTCGAGTCGCGGGGCCGTTCGTGGTCCACGACGAGGGCGGGCTCGCTCGGCGAGCCGCCGGCGGCGCTCGTCGAGGCCGTCCGGCTCCCGGGAGGGGGGCTTCAGGATGACGTCGTCCTCATCCTCGTTGAATCGCCGGCCGATGCCCCGTAGGATGGCGGCTCCTCGGACGACGGCTTCCCAACCTCAGGCCCGGCGGGGTGATGCAGCGCGATGGCCGAGACGACGCGGGCGGATCCCTATGCGCTGCCCCCCGACGCGATCCGGGAGCCGCCGCGCTCGCTCGGCCGGGCGCTGCGAGAGATCGGGCCGGGGCTGATCCTGGCGGCCTCGATCGTCGGGACCGGCGAGCTGATCAACACGACCAGCCTCGGGGCCAAGGCGGGGTTCTCGCTGCTCTGGCTGATCCTGCTGAGCTGCGTCATCAAGGTCTTCGTGCAGGTCGAGTTGGGCCGGTACGCGATCACGCACGGCCAGACCACCCTGGCGGCGTTCGACACCCTGCCCGGGCCCCGGCTCGGGACGTCGTGGATCTGCTGGCTCTGGCTGTTCATGGTGCTGGCGACGCAGGCGCAGATCGCCGCGATGGAGGGGACGGTCGGGCAGGCCGCGCACATGGCGTTCCCCGACGCTTCCGACGCGGTCGCGGCGACGGCCGGGAGGATCGTCCCCGAGTTGGGGACGTTCCTCCGGTCGCGCGAGGAATACTTCTGGGCCAGCCTCACCACCCTGGCGGCGATCGTGCTGCTGCTGTCGGGGGGCTATCGCAGACTCGAGAAGATCACGACCGTCCTGGTCGCGCTGGTGACGCTCTTCACGGTGGCTAGCGTGGCCATCTTGCAGTGGACGCAGTTCCGGATCCACATGAGGGACCTGGAGGGCGGGCTGCGGCTCGCGGTCCCGACGGCGGCGGTCGCGCTGGCGTTCTCGGCGTTCGGGATCACCGGCGTCGGGGCGTCGGAGCTGGTTGCGTATCCCTACTGGTGCATCGAGAAGGGCTACGCGCGGGCCGTCGGCCCGCGCGTGCCCGACGGGGGCTGGGAACATCGGGCGCGGGGCTGGACGCGGGTCATGCAGCTCGACGCCTGGTTCAGCATGGTCGTCTTCACGGTGGCGACGGTCGCCTTCTACCTGCTGGGCGCGGCCGTGCTCCACCCCCAGGGGCTCGACCCCAGGGGGCCGGAGATGATCCCGACGCTGTCGCACATGTACCTCCACCCGCTCCAGGGCACGCCCCTGGCGGGCTTCCGGGCCTGGACGCGGGTCGGCTTCCTGCTCGGGGCCTGGGCCGTCCTGTTCAAGACGCTCTACGTCGCGACTGCCGCCAACAGCCGCCTGACCGCCGACTTCCTCCACCTCAGCGGCCTCTGGATCCAGCAGGGGCCGAGGGCCCGGGAACGGACGGTCCGCGCCTTCTGCATCGGCTATCCGACCCTGGCACTGGGGCTGTATTACGCCTCGCGCGAGCCGGGGGGGCTGATCACGGTTGGCGGCATCGCCCAGGCGCTGATGCTCCCCCTGATCAGCGGCGCCACGCTCTACCTCAAACGGCGCGACCCCGACCACCGTGTCGCCGCGTCGTTCCTCTCCGACATCCTGACCTGGCTCGCCTTCTTCGCGATCTCGGCCGTTGCCCTTTACAGTACCCAAGACCTCTTCCGGAAGCTGGTCATGGGCCAGTGAGTGTGAACGGATGACCCCTCGACTGGCGCGGCGTCCATTTCTATAACGGAAGGGTCGGGCGTGATCCCACGGAGAGGCTGTCCGTTTGATGTCCGAGGCGCGACCCGTCCTGAGCCCGGCCCTCTCCCGGGGGAGAAGGGGCGTGCAGCGTGTAGGGTCCGTCGTCGGACCTGTTGCGTCCCCGGATTGTCCGCACGGCGGACCCTATGAAAGGCCCGCATCGTGATCCGCGTCCTGCTCCAGGCCCGTTACGTCTCATTCGCCGCCGTCGCGGTACTGCTGGGGCTCCTGATCGCCTTCGGCCGGCGCGTGGGCTACGAGCAGTCGATCCAGTCGTTCTTCGCCGAGGACGACCCGGCGATGGTCGCCTACCAGGCGGCCGCGACGGCGTTCGGCGACGACAACTTCGTGTTCGTCGCCTACGACGACCTCCGGCTGCTCACCCCCGACGGCATGGACCGGGTCGCGCGACTCGCCCGGGCGGTCGGACCGGGGAAGATCGGGGGCGTGCTCCGGGTCGAGTCGCTCGACGCGATGCCCATGCTCTGGGTGATCGACGACCTCCTGCTGGCCCTGGAGCGAATGCCGGCGTTCCTGCGGACCAGGGCGCTCGAGCAGGCGCGGCAGCGGGTCAAGGGATTCGACCCGAAGGCCAATGCGCTGACGGTCGGCGCCGCGGTCCGCGCGGCGAAGGATGACCCGGCGGCCCTGGCTGCGCTGAAGGGGCGGCTGACCCGCCACCCGCTCTTCCGCGACACGTTGATCGACGGCGCGGCGGCGACCACGGCGGTCGTCGTCCGCCTCAAGAAGACCACGCGGCACGACGTCAAGGCGACGGTCGCCGCGCTCCGGCGCGAGGCCGACCGGTTCGCGGACGAGCACCGCCTGGGCCGGCCCGCCGTGGTCGGGCCGCCGGTCCTGTTGGCCGACGGCTTCGCCAGCATCGAGCGCGACGGCCGGATGCTCGCCGGGGTCGGGATGCTCTTGATCGGCGTCGTGACGCTGTCGGCGGTCCGGAGCCTCTGGTGGGCGGTCGTCCCGATCCTGTCGGGCTGGGTCGTCTGGCTGGCGACCGAGGAGATCCTGACCGCCTTCCACCTCAAGCTGTCGCTCTCGGGCGGCCCGCTGGTGGCGCAGATCATCGTGCTGACGATGCCCGCGGCCAGCCACCTGGCGATCCACTTCCGCGACGCCCGTCGCCGCGAGGCCGACCCCCGCGTCGCCGCGCGCTCGACGCTCCGCGCCGTCTCGGCGCCGATCCTCTGGTGCGCCATCACCGGCGCGATCGGCTACGCCGCGCTGATCACCAGCGACGTCTGCCCGATCCAGCAGTTCGGCGCGATCCTGGGCACCTGCACGCTGGTCTCGGCGCTGCTGGTGATGGCCATCTCGCCGGTCGCGATGCTCCCCCCCTTCCCGCTCGAGGTCCCGGTCCGCCACGGCTCCCGCTCGCAGGTCTCGGCGGCGATGAACCGGCTGATCGCCCGCGTGTACCGCCACCCCGCGCCCATCGTCCTCGGGGTCTTCGCGCTGGTGCTGCCGGTTGCCATCGGGATGGTCCTCCTCCGCTACGAGTCGAACTACATCAACCTGTTCAAGCCCGACACGCGGGTCGTGCGCGACTACCACACCGTCGAGTCGCGGCTGGGCGGGATCGGCCTCGTCGAGCTGGTCGTGCCGGCCGGCACGACGCTCGACCGCGGGGCGCTCGAACGGTTCTGCGAGGTCGAGCGGTCGATCGCGACGGCTCGCGAGCCCGGCGCGGCGACGGCCGCGCACGTCCTGTCGCTGGCGACGGTGCTCGACCCCGACGGCCGCCTGGCGGCGCTGCCCGACGAGGTCTGCGCCCGGGCGCTGAAGGACAAGCTCGGCCTGATCGCTCTGTCGCCGCAGGCCGAGCTGCTCGACGGCTTCTGGAACCCCCGGTCGGGCCAGGCGCGGATCCTGGTCCGGCTGCTCGAGCAGCAGCCCGCCCCTGCCAAGCAGGCCTCCTTCGACCGGGCGCTGGCCGACGCCCGCGCGACCTTCGGGCCGGACACCTACCTGACCGGCTTGTCGTACCTGATGACCCGGACGGCCAAGTCGATCATCGCGACCCAGTGGGGCACCTTCTTCTGGTCGGTCGCCGGCATCCTGATGATGCTGACGATCGCCTTCCGGGGCCCGCTCCTGGCGGCGCTGGCGATCCTGCCGACGCTGCTGGCGGTCGCACTGGTGCTCGGGCTGATGGGCTGGCTGGGCATCAAGCTCGACATGGCGACGGCCTTGGTGGCGAGTGTGGCGCTGGGCCTGTCGGTCGACGACACGTTCCACTGCCTGCTCCAGTTCCACCGCGAACGGGCCGCGCAGCCGTTCGCGCGGAGCCTCTTCGACAGCTACGCCGTGACCGGGCCGGGCGTGCTGCTGTCGAGCCTGGCGGTCGCCGTGGGCTTCGCCTCGCTCCGGCTGAGCGAGTTCGCCCCGTTCGTCAACTTCGGGACGATGGTCGGCATCGCCACCGCCGGCAGCACGCTGGGCAACCTCGTCCTCCTGCCCGCCTGCCTGACCCTCGGCGAGCGGATGAGCGTGCGGCTCAGGGCCGGCAAGGAACCGGTCGCGGCGGATGCCTGACCCGTGCGATCGCACGTCAGGGGAGGGATCATGTATAGCGGATCATCTTGTGGACGCCCTTCGGCCTCGTTAACGTGACACACGACGGGTGCCGACGAGGACGTTGCATCCCCGATCCGCGCGAGCGGCAGACGGCCGGATGACGTCCGGGCCCGATTGGGAAAGGTCGGCCTGAGAGACGTCGGGGGATGTTGCCTTGAGGAAGCGATTCGGCCTGGCGCTGGTGACGGTCGTGTCCCTGGGGCGTGGGGGCGCGGCGGGGACGGAGAAGGCCGCGCGGCCGGTCGCGGCCGACGTGGTGGTCGAGGGCGGGACGGTCGTCGACGGCCCCGCCGACCTGATCCTCAAGCTCGGCCGCATCTGGACAGGCGACCGCGACGCCCCCTGGGCCAAGGCGCTGGTCGCGCGCTCGGGCGTGATCGTCGCCGTCGGCACGGCCGACGAGGTCGAGCGGTTCCGGGGCCCCCGGACGCGCGTCGTCGATCGACCGGATGCCTTCGCCACGCCGGGCCTGATCGACGCGCACGCCCACCTGAGCGACCTGGGCGCGGGGACCGAGGAGGTCGACCTCCGCGGCGTGAAGCAGCTCGACGAGGTCACCCGCCTCGTCCAGGACTGGATCGCCGCGCACCCGAGCGACGGATGGGTCACCGGCCAGAACTGGGACCAGAGCCTCTGGCCCGGCGGCGCCTTCCCCACGGCCGCCGCGCTCGACGCCGTCGCGCCCGACCGGCCCGTCTGGCTGATCCGCGTCGACGGCCACGCCGGCTGGGCCAACGCCGAGGCGATGCGGCGGGCCAAGGTCACCCGAAACAGCGTCGCCCCCGCCGGCGGCCAGATCCTCCGCGACGCCGGGGGAGAGCCCACCGGCGTCTTCATCGACGATGCGATGCACCTGGTCTCCCGAGCCATGCCACCCCCGACTCGGGCCGACTTCTCCCGCCGGATCCTGGCTGGCCAGGAGCTCGTCCTCAAGCAGGGCCTGACCGGCGTCCACGCCATGGCTCTCACTCCCGGAGAGATCGAAGCCTACCGCGACCTCGACCGCGACGGCCGGCTCAAGCTCCGCGTCTACGGCATGGCGTCGCCGCCGCCCAAGGACCCTGCGTCCTTCGTCGCCCAGCCGCCGTCGAAGTCCGGCCCGGGTGCGCGGTTCGAGCTGCGCGGGATCAAGCTGTTCATTGACGGCGCGATGGGATCGCGGGGCGGCCTGCTGTTCGAGCCCTACAGCGACGACCCCGGCAACCGCGGGCTCCTCCTGATGACGCCCGAGGTCCTTGAGGCCACCACCGCCGAGGCGCTCCGGAATGGCTGGCAAGTCGCCACGCACGCCATCGGCGACCGGGGCAACGCGCTGGTGCTCGGCGCCTATGAGGCCGCACGCCGCGCGGTGCCCGGGGCGAAAGACCCCAGGCTCCGGGTCGAGCATGCGCAGGTGGTCCGCAAGTCGGACGTGCCCCGGTTCCGCGCGCTGGGAGTCATCGCCTCGATGCAGCCCTCGCACGCGATCGACGACATGCGCTGGGCCGACGCCCGGCTCGGCCCCGGCCGCGTCGCGGGTGCCTACGCCTGGCGCTGGTTCCTGGACGGGGGCGTGCCCCTGGCCTTCGGCAGCGACTTCCCCGTCGCGGTCGTCAACCCGTTCTACGGGATCTACGCCGCCCTGACCCGCGAGGACGAGGACGGCCGCCCCCCCGGCGGCTGGCACTCCGACCAGAAGATGAGCCTCGACGAGACGCTCCGCACCTTCACCACCGGCTCGGCCTACGCCGCGTTCGCCGAGGACCGGCTCGGGGTCTTGAAGCCCGGCCTGCGGGCCGACCTGACCGTGACCGACCGCGACCTGTTCAAGGTCCCGCCGCGCGACGTGCTCAAGGCGAACGTCGTGATGACGATCATCGACGGCGAGGTCGTCTACGAGGCGGGCCGCCGGTAAACACTCCGACCAGCCACGACGAGCGAGCAGACCGGATCGGCGCCAGGTGGAATCGTTCCGCCCGCCCGCGGGAGGCGATCACGCCGGGATGTCCTTGTAGCCGGGCGTGACCTTGGTGACGTTCGGCTCGATGCTGGCGTCGACCTTGCCGGTGGCCCAGTTCAGGGCACCGATCAGGAGGCCCTGGTAGAGCGGGTTCTCCCAGACGTCCTCGCGGTGGCCCATCGAGGTGTAGAAGACGCGGCCCTTGCCGTGCACCCGAGCCCAGGTCTCGGGGAAGTTGGGGCGGTTGTAGGCCCGATCGCCCCCCTTGGTCTTCTCCATATCCTCGGTGTTCTGGACGAGGATGACGTGCAGGTCGTCCTGGAAGTTCTTCAGGGCGTACCACTCGTCGAGGATCTCGAACGAGGACCCGAACCGATCGGCGCCGGGGAACGACGGATCGGCGACGTCGATCCGCGCCTTCTGCTGCTGGCCGTGGACGATGAACTCGCCGCCGATCATCTCGATGTAGGGGTCGAGCGTCTCACCCCAGCCGTGGAAGGTGTCGGTAGCGCAGTGCATGCCGAGGAAGCCCTTGCCCCGCCGGATCGAGTCCAGGAAGGCCTGCTTGCCGTCGGGCGACATGGGCGGCTCCTTGTCGGTGCCGGCCTGCGTCAGGTCGCCCGTGGTCTCGAAGGCGAAGGCGTCCCACCGGCCGATCTCGTCGGGGTCGAAGAGCCGGCCGTCCTTCGAGGCGACGACCTCGAAGCCGTGCTCCTTGCCAATCGCGGTCAAGATCTGCTCGGCCAGCCCGGGCTTGCCGTCCTTGCGAGCGATGACCGCATGCTGGAACCCGGAGCTCTTGGTGAAGAAGAGGACCTTCTTCGGGCTCCCCTTGTCGGCGGCCAGGGCACGATCCAACGGCTCGGGGGTGACCAGCGCGGCCCCGGCGGCCAGGAGCATCTGTCGGCGATTCAACGTCATGGTGAGCATCTCCTCGATGATTCGGAGCCGACCCGCGAGGCCTCGATCGGGCCGCGCCTCGAGAGGGCGGCGTCCGTCGCATCCTAACCGACCCGGATTCGCCCCGGCGGCGAAAAAATCCGGATCGCCCGGATTCCCCCAGGCGAGCGGCCCCACTCGGACCGAAGTCCGCGCCCCGATGTTGCCGCAAAGCCATGGAGACCCGGATCGTCCGGCGAGAATTGCATTGCGCTTGCGGGATAACCCAAGTACGGCTAGACTGTCGCCCTACTCCGAAGACGACAGCACCAACGTAGCCAATTGCTCGAGTTATCATCTTCAAAAGCAGATGTCGCGGGCAAGATTCTTTGCATGGATGATCCCAACCAGTATCTGACCATCAGGGTCGGGGGGAGAACGGATGTCTCAAGCCACCGCAGCACCGGAAACTTCCGAACAGACCCAACTGACCAAGCTCGGTTCCACGATCCGGGGCAAGCTCCAGTTCATGGATTACTTGGTCCGTGCCGCTGTCGCCGACGTGGACCGATTCCACGAGGAGACCGACGCCGGGACCCGGATCTTCATCAAGCAGTTGATCGAGATGCACGCTTCGAACCTCGCGATCGAGTGCGAGAATATGCGGCTGGTCGGCGAGCTGTGCAACACGCTCGAATCGATCATCAACGGCAACGGCGGGACGGGCTCGCTCTATAATCACCACGGACACTCGGGAGACGCTCCATGAGCCAACCGTCACGCGCATCACTGGGCAGCGTCTTCCTTCGAGGACGTGACGATCTCTCCGCGCGGGACTCGTCGAACGGCTCGCCCGCCCTGGGCTCGACCTCGCAGGACCTGCTCCGCTCGCTGGCCGAGGTCAAGGGGCAGGCGCAGTTCCTGCTCTACCTGGCCGACCAGATCGAGGACTCGCTCGAGCAACTGGCCAACGAGTCCGACTCATGCCATGGCGCCTTCCTCTGCAAGGTCCTCGGCATGTACTCCGGCCAGCTCGAGAGCAAGCACCAGGGGCTCGGGGACAAGATCGCCGAGACCTGCCAGGAAGTGTACGTCACCGTCCGCGAGTACGACCTGGTCTGAGTCGAGTTCCAGCCATTCCGTGCGCCCGCTCTGACGAGTGGAGATTACGAATTCGAGATTACAAATTCGAGATTGCGAATTCGAGAGATCGGATTCGCAATCTCGATTTTGCAATGGGGAGAACCGTTTGGCTGCGACCGAGTGTCGATCACGCGGAAATTCCGAAAAATTGAAAGAACCGTCGAATTAATTTAAAAATTCTCAGAGAATTATGGAAAGCATAATTGTGCGCAGCCAAATGGGTTGCACCCTTTTGCAATCTCGAATCCGCAATCTCGAATCCGCAATCTCGAATTTGAGATCCGGACAGCGCGAACACATCTCTGAAGCGCAGATGAAATCTCCCAGAGTGCTCTGACCCGGCCTGCCGAGGTAAGTCGATCCGCCACAAAAGATGGTGAAGAAGCGACAAACCGTCGAGACCGGGGACGGACCATGACCGTCCCCGGTCTCCCCTTGGCAGTTTCGCGTGGACTGACCGCGATTCACGCCAGCTCGCGGACTCGCGACCGGCCCAGGAGCCGTTCGATCCCGAGCTGCAAGATGATCCGCAGCGCAGCGACCACCTCGCGCTGGTTGATCTTCGAGACGCCGGCGCGGCGGTTCTCGAACAGGATCGGCGTCTCACCCACGCGGCAGCCGACCATCCGGCACCGGTACAGGATTTCTTCCTGGAACGAGTAGCCCCGCGACCGG
>JAFANO010000041.1 GCA_019232645.1 Planctomycetaceae bacterium
AGATGCCGGGTTGGAGCCGGCGGCTACGCATCATGATCGACTGGACCTTTGCGTCGCTGTTCCGGCCGGACATCGTGAAGATCAGTCTGGACAGCGAGACGATTTTGCTTCTCCGTGAAGCCGCGGCAGGGGCCGTCCCCGAGAACCAGAGAGGCGATGGTACCTCCGGGTCGGCCGAGCCCCTCCGGCTGGCGTGAATGATGGCAAGCCATCCGGCCTGAACGGATGAACGGTCACCGGCGCCATAAGAAAATAATCAACATGTATAAACTTTTCCTGCTGGCAGACGGAGCGACCTCGGCGCAGGATCTGTCGATCTTCAATCCAGCCTCTCCGCCCGCGGAGTCGATCCGTTCCCTTTTCATCCTGGTGCTCGCGGTCACCGCGGCGATTTTCCTGCTTGTCGAAGGCGTGCTGCTGTACAGTATCGTTCGTTTCCGGCGAGCTCCTCCGGAAGGCAAGGAACCGCCGCAGGTCTACGGCAGCATGCCCATCGAGATCGTCCTGTGGCAGGTGCCTCATTTCCTGGCGATTGCCTGGATCCACCGCGCGGACTATGGCCGGGCCGGCCTATGCATGTTGCCGTCCGTGGATTCGGAAGGGGCGCGACCGGCCGGCAAATGATCGTCTACTGCCTGGCACTCGTCGCCGCCAGCCTCATGCCGGTCGTGGTCGGCGGGGCGGGACCGGTCTACCTGGCCGGCGCCCTGCTCCTGGGAATCGGCTTCCTGGCGTACGCGATCGGCTTTTCCCTGCGACGTTCCACTGCGCGGGCGCGCGGGGTGCTGCGGGCGTCGTTGATCTACTTGCCGGCGCTGCTAACCCTCTGGTTGCTGGACGGCATTCCGCACAGATAGAATTACCCCCGCGCACGGAGCCGACGGGGAAAGAAAGGAGCGACCGCGGTGATTCTCCTGGCCCAAAGCATGTCGATCTTCGACCCGGCCTCCCCGCCGGCCGAGTCGATCCGCAGCCTGTCCGTCCTGGTCCTGGCCATCACCGGGTTCATTTTCATTGCGGTCGAAGGAATCCTCGTCTATTCCATCGTTCGCTTCCGGCGCCGGGCCGCGGCCGGCACCTCCCTTCCCCCCGAGCGAGCGGGAGAGAGTGGTCGGCGCGAGATCGAGCCGCCCCAGGTCTACGGGAGCAAGCCGATCGAGATCGCCTGGACGGCGGCGCCGGCGCTGGTGGTCTTCGTCCTGGTGCTCGTCTCGGCCCGCACCCTCTGGGAGGTGAACGTCCCGCCGCCGCAGCCTCGCGAGGGGGACAATACGCTATTCGTCACGGTGGTCGGCTCCCAGTGGTGGTGGGAGTACACCTACGACCATTACAACGGCCGGGCGCTAGGCTTCACGACGGCCAACGAACTGCACATTCCGGCCGGCGAGAAGGGCGTGCCCCGGCCCGTCTTCCTGACCCTGAGGTCCGCGGACGTGTGCCACAGCTTCGGGGTACCCCGGTTGGGCGGCAAGACCGACCTGATCCCGGGTCGCACCAATAGCATGTGGTTCCAGACCGACCGGCCTGGCTTGCACCTCGGGCAGTGCGCCGAGTATTGCGGCACCCAGCACGCCAACATGCTCATCCGGGTCGTCGTCGATTCCCCGAGCGACTTCGAGGCCTGGCTGGCCAACGAGCGTAAGCCGGCCGTGGAGCACCCCGACGTGCGGGCCGGGCGGTCCACCTTCCTCGGCCAGTCGTGCGTCAACTGTCATCGGGTGCGCGGCACTCCCGCGCGGGGCGACTATGCGCCGGACCTGACGCACCTGATGAGTCGCAAGACGTTGGCATCCGGCATGGTCGAGAACACCCCCGAGAACCTCCGCCGCTGGGTGGCCGACCCGCGGCAAATCAAGCCGGGCTGCCTCATGCCGGCGTTCGGCCTGGGGGACCGTGAGCGCGACGACATCGTCCGCTATTTGCTGACGCTCCGCTGATCGCTTGTGAGGGCTGGACATGGCCATCGCCGAAGCAACACGAGAGCCGATCACCCGACCCGCGGCGCCGCCCTGGACGGCCGTGCTCCACGACTGGGTGACCTCGGTCGATCACAAGAAAATCGGCATCCTGTACGTCATCATGGCCGTGGTCTTCCTGGTGGTCGGCGGCGTCGAGGCCCTGCTCATCCGCTGGCAGCTGTGGCGGCCGCGCTACGACCTGATCGGGCCGGACTTCTTCAACCAGATGTTCACCATGCACGGCACCACGATGGTCTTTTTCATGGGCATGCCGATGCTCATCGGGTTCGGCAACTACCTGGTGCCGCTGCACATCGGGGCCCGGGACATGGCCTTCCCGCGCCT
>JAFANO010000057.1 GCA_019232645.1 Planctomycetaceae bacterium
GGCTGGCCGGGGCGTCGAGCGCCGACACGTCATTGGAGCGGGACGAGTTCACTCTCGACCGCCCTGGGACGAGGGGAACCGAGCCGGTGGGACAGGTAATGGTATCTCAATACTTCGCCAGCTCGCCGGCCGCGCGCTCGGGGTGAACCTGACGGACGACGTCCACGGCGCCCTCGAGCATGAGCTTCAGCTCACTGCCGACGGCGAGGAACTGCCAACCCTCGGCGATCCGGCGCCGGGCGTCGGCGGCGGTCTGGACGTGGAGCCCGAGGGGGACACGGTGGCGGGCGGCGGCCTCGCGGATCCGGGTCAGGGTCGCTTCCATGAGCTGTTGGCTGGGCGGGGAGCCGTCGGGCTTGCGGAGCGAGGCGGCCAAGTCATTCGGGCCGACGAAGATCGCATCGATGCCGGGGACGGCGTAGATCTCGTCGGCGACCTCGACGGCCCGGATGTGCTCGGTCTGGAGGACGACGAGGATCTCCTCGTCGGCCTGGAGGTAGTAGGCCTCGGCCGTGGCGCCGTAGTTCATTGCGTGCAGGCCGCCGCCGACGGAGCGATTGCCCAGCGGCGGGTACTTGGCCGCGGCGACGATCGCGCGGGCCTCGGCGGCGTCCATGACCATCGGCACGACGATGCCCATCGCGCCGCAGTCGAGGACCGACTTGATGTATTCATGCCGCCCGGCGGGCACCCGGGCCAGCGGGACGCAGCCGGCGTCGGCGATGGCCCCGAACATCAGCGCGGCGGTCTGAATGTCGGTGTGGGTGTGCTCCATGTCCACCGTCAGCCAGGCGAAGCCGACCCGCGACAGGAACCGCGCGGCGATCACGCTCCCCAGCGACAACCAGGTCCCGACCTGCGGCTCACCCTTCTTCAACGCTCGCTTGACGGGATTGGGTCTCACGAAGCGATGCTCTCCTCTCGACGCCGACGATCGTCGCCCGCGGGGATTGTCCTTCGACCGTCTCGTGACCGAGTTTGCCACGACCGATCGAGGCGGACAAGGGTGGACCGGGGGAGCCACCCCTCACTCGACGTCGAGTACGCCAGATCGGGTCCGACAACACCTGATAGACCTTGCGCACCTCAAGGGACGCGGGATACGCATCATTCTTCACACAGAGGAGGAACTGCCAGGTCGCTTCGCCCTGTGCCATGGTCAATCATCTAGGAACCGTTGGATCTTCATTTCTTTGCGGTCGATGCCATTGTACCACGAGGCGGCCCCTCCAACACCGCCTGTTGAACATGGGCTGGTCTGGGGAAAACCACTCCAGGCATCCGACGAGGGCGCGATCACCTCGGGACATCGGCGGCGAAGAACTCGACGGTCTGGCGGACAGCGGGCAGGAAGAAGCCCACGGCCGAGTAGTGGCCGCACGCGTACCAGTGGATCGGGGGCCGACCGGCGGCGTCCCAGAGCGCCCGCGCGGAGGAGGGAGGGATCACCTCGTCGACCGTCCCGGCGATCATGAGGAGCCTCTTGCCGACCAGGCGGTCGGCGTAGGTCAGGGGGTCGACGGGGGCGACCAGCGCCCGGAAGTCGTCGAAGGACCGGCCCGACTCGAGCCAGAGGGTCCGGTATCGCGTCCCCTCGGGCATCTGCCAAAGGATCCGGGCCAGATCGCCGCCGGCCAGCAGGAAGGCGCCCCGGCCGATCGCCGGGTCGACCGCCGCCGTCAGCGCCGAGACGATCCCGCCCAGGCTGATCCCGGTCACGCCGATCTTGGCAGGGTCGACCTCGGGCCGGTTCGCCAGCCAGGCCGCCGCGCGTCGGACGTCGCAGACGCCCTGGCGCATCGCGAGGATCGACCGCTCGACGTCGGCCGAGAGGAAGCGCTGCGGGCCCCCCGCCGGCCGGCGCTCGCCGTAGTAGGGCAGCTTGAGGAACAGCGCGGCCACACCGCGATCGGCCAACCGTGCCGCCAGGTAGCGCGACAGCGCGAAGTCGGCCCCGAGGATGTGCAGCACCACGACCGCCGGGCTCCGGCCGCCGCCGAGCGGCCGGAAGTACTCGGCGTGCACCGTGTTGTTCTCGGGGTCCGGGGTCGTGATCGGCGACGCGAACCGGACCGCCGAGACCGTGTAGGACGCCGTCGCCAGAAGGGGCTCGCACTCGAACCCGAAGGACGCGGCGGGCAAGCGGAACCGTTCGGGCACCGCCGCCTCCGCCGCCGTCGGCCGGAACGTCGCCTCGCCCCGCTCGGGCACGGGCGCGGCGGCGATCAGGCCAGCGGCCAGGATCATCGCGTGCATCGGATCGCTTCTCGTCTATCCAGGCTTCCGGGCTTCCGCTGCCTTCCGCTGTCTTCCGGGACATTCCCGGCTTAGATTACTTGCTGCCCCCGTCCGGAGAAAGGGAGTCCCCGCACCTCCACCTCCACCCGCATCAGTTCGGGGGTCACGGCCCCGGCGCCGCCGTCGTGACCGGTGTCCCGTGCGCGCATGGCGACCTCTAATGCCTCGGCCAACGCTCGTGCTTCGCCGAGCCGGCCCCCGACCACGTCTGGCCCGTGGTCCGGGCGCAACTGGACGCGATCCGGGCGGCCGCCCGATGAGGGACGGGCCATCGACGGGGGGAATCCCGCGGCGAACGCCTCGCCACGATCGGCCGACCGTCCCGCGATCGGCCCTTCGCTCTGCGTGATCACGCGCTCTTGGATCGCGGGGCCCCCAGGGGGAAGCCCGACATGCGTTCCAGGATCGCGATCGGCGCCTTGTCGGGGGAGACCAGGCTCTCGCGGCGGACGATGAAGGTCTGCTCCAGGGCGTACTGGCCGCTGATGCAGGAGTGGCTGGTCGTGTCGGTGAAGACGATCCAGGTCGAGTCGGGGGGGAATTCCCAGCGGTCCTTGGGG
>JAFANO010000164.1 GCA_019232645.1 Planctomycetaceae bacterium
CGGCCCCGTCCTGCTGGCCGTCCGACTTGGTCTCCTGGGCCGCGTCCGTTTGAGAGGAGTCGCCGGTGGACGACGCGTCGGAGGACGTGCTGGCGTACGTGTCACCGTAGCCGGTGCCGGTGCCGTAGCCGGAACTATAGCCGGTGCCGGAGCCGGAGCCGCTGTAGCCGGAGCCGGAGCTGTAGCCGGAGCCGTAACCCGACGACCCCCAGCCGAGGCCCCAGGCCAGGCCGGTCGCGTAATCCCGCGCCCTCTCCTCTCTCACGTAATCCCGCGCTTTGTCATACGCTTTGTCATAGGCCGCGGAAGCCCGCCCATTGTCCCACGTGCCGCCCCGGGAATTACCCCAGCCGCCGTGGTACCAGGAGTCATGGCGAGGGTTGGCCGACGCGGCGCCCCGGGGATCGGCCCAGCCGCCGTGATACCAGCCGGCATGGCGGGGGTTGAAGGCCCGGCCCGGACTGGACCCGGGGGACGCGCCGAGGGCGCCGGGCGCTCGTCCCGCCCGATGCCCCCGCCGGGCGGCCGGCCCAGACCTATCCCGCCGGGCATGCCTCCCGGGCCTGGCGACGGCCGGCCCAGGCCGCCCGGCCTCGGCCCGGGCATGCCGCCGGGGTGACCCATCATCCCGCCCATCGGCAGCCGACCGATCGGCGGCCCACCCATCATCGGCGGCGGCCCGCCCATCATCGGCGGCGGCCCGCCCATCGGTGGCCCTGGCATCGGCGGCGGCCCAGGCTGCGCCCGGGCCTCGGAGGCCGCCATGCCGAGGACCAGCAGGACCGCCAGGTCCATCGTCCGCCGCGCCATCCGTTGCGAGGCCATCTTGAGTACCGCCCGGGTCCACGAGCCCTTCAGCCCACGCCGGAGCACAAGGGGGTAGGCGGCACGGGTGGGCTCGGCCGCGAAGCTCGCGCGCCGGGCGTCCTGTTCACGGGTGGTGGGATGGTTGTCGCTCATGAGTGGTCGCTCCGTTGTAAGACCGCACCTGATCTGGTTGTTTCCTGGAGTGGGGGGCGGGAACCCCCGACTGTGGACGAGCATGAGGGTCACTTCGTGATCGAGTCCTCTTCGCTTCTTCTTGCTCGGCGTACCGATCCAGCGCCGCCCGCCACCGCCTCGCGGCGCGGTCGCGACGCAGGCACCACATGCTGCCGACCACCGCGGCGAGAGCCCCGGCCGCGACAAGCGAATCGGCTTTCCAAGCCGAGTCGTCCGCCGAGACGAACCAAGGCCAGCCGATGAACCCGAGGGTTGACAGTCCGACAGCCCGAAAGACGGCCGACAAGGCCGGAGACGTCCGCCAGGGGTGAGCCACTGCGTTACTCCTCATGTTGAACCCCGTTCGATTACATCAGGCTTTGGCCTTCGCACTCCGGGTTCGACGAGGGCGAGCGGGCTGCCGTCGGTGGCGGCGTCGGTTCGGGCGCCGCCCTCTCCCTGCTGCCGGCCGGCCGCGTCACCGAGCGCGACCTCGCGGAGCAGTAGGGCCGTCTCGCTGTCCAGACCGATCTTGACGATGTCCGGCCGAAACAGCAGGGCGAAGGTCCAGTCGATCACGATGCGCAGCCGCCGGCCCCACCCGGGCATCTGCAGCAGGTAATACGTGCGGCGAAGCAGCCACGCCGGGAAGCCATGCATCCGGACTCGAAGGAGCTGACCAAACCCCTTGCCGGGGCCCAACGAGCCCATCATTCCCAGGGTCTGGTAGACGAACGGCTGGGGCGGCCGGCCGTCCAGCGCGGCGACGATGTTCCCGGCCAGCACCCGGGCCTGGCGTAGGGCGTGCTGGGCCAGGTTGGGGTAGGGCTTGCCGTCGGGGCCGGGGATCGAGGCACAGTCGCCCAGCGCCCACACCTCCTGGTGACTTCGGCAGCGCAGGGTCGGCTCGACCACGATCTGCTCGCTCCTGTCCTTCTCCACGGGCAGACCCGCGACCACCGGGTTGGGGACATTCCCCGCCGCCAGGACGATCGTGTCCGCGGCGATGGTTTCTTCCGCGAGATGGACCTTGCCCGGCTCGATGGCCCGAACCCGGATGTTGGTCCGCAGGTCCACCCCGCGTCGACGGGCCAGCACCCGGGCGCCATACCCCGCGAGCTCCGGGTCGATCTCCGGCATGATGCGGCCGGCGCCCTGGACCAGGAGGAAACGGATTTCATCGCGACTCACGCGCTCGTAGAGGGGGGTGATGCCGTCCACGAAGGCGGTCAGCTCGCCGAGCAACTCCACCCCGACCAGACCGCCGCCGATGATCACGAACGTGAGGAGCTGCGCCCTCCGTCGCGGGTCGGCCTCCACGTCGGCGCGCTCGAACCGCTCGATGACGTGGTTGCGGAGCAGCAGGGCGTCGGCGAGGGTCTTGAACGTGAAGGCGTGCTCCGAACCGGGGATCATGTCCCGGTTGGTCTTGGACCCGAGGGCCAGGACCAGCTGGTCGTAGGCCAATTCCTTGCTCTCCCCAGCGGCAACCAGCCGGACCACGTGCCGGTCCAGGTCGATGCCCTGGACGGTGGCCTCGACGAACCGGGTGGTGCGCAAGAAGGCGCGGACGGGGAAGGAGCAGGAGCGCACGTCCAGGGCCCCCGAACAGACCTCGAACAGCAGGGGCGTCATGAGCAGGAAGTTGTCCTGGCTCACCAGGACGATCTCCACGTCCGGCCGCCCCCGGACGAGTCCTTCCAGGTGGCGGGCGGTGGCGACTCCCCCAAAACCGCCGCCGAGGATCAGGATGCGTTTCTTCGATCCCGTAGCGTCCATTGGATTCCCTCACTGGTGTTGTTCCCCTCTGAACCTTGAGACCGTTGTGCGCCCACG
>JAFANO010000262.1 GCA_019232645.1 Planctomycetaceae bacterium
AATCTCGTAGAGGAGTTGGCCCGCCTTGACCTCGTCGCCGTCTGCGAACAGCACCTTCTCCAGGTAGCCGGTCGCGCGCGCCTTGATGTCCACGATGGGGATGGCGGCGGTTCGCCCGGTGAACTCCTCGTAGGCCAGGGCCTTGCCCGGCTTCAGCTGAGCCACAGAGACAACCAGTGGGGCCTCCTCGACGGCAGGCTTGTTACTGTGACAGCCGGCCAGGACCATTAGCCCCAGCAGCCCCACGCTGCTCGGCAAGAGGAACTTCATGACGTCTTCTCCTGTTGGTCAGCCCCGAAGTCATTTCTCTCTTTGTGGAGTGCGGCAGCGCTTTGCTCCGCCGCTTTGAGTTGACCTTTCCGCCCTTTTCATTTCGACGAACCCCACGAGTCAGCCCGCCCCGCCGCCCAGCGTTCGGTCGAGGGTGAAGGCGGCGCTTGATGAGGGCCAGGTGGGTGAACGCCTGCGGGAAGCTCCCCAGCGCCTCGCCGCTCGGCCCCGTCTGCTCGGCGTACAGGCCCAGGTGGTTCGCGGAGACGGCATCGGTGAGTTCGGCCGCAAAGTCCTCGAGCCGGACGCCCCCTGTCCCGCGCAGCGTCGTGGATGTCGTATGTCCCGGTTGGTCTTGGACCCCAGGGCCAGGACCAGCTGGTCGTCGGCCAGTTCGCCACGCTTCCCGGGGGACGCCAGGCGGACCACGCGCCGGTCCAGGTCGATGCCCTGGACGGTGGCCTCGACGAACCGGGTGGTGCGCAAAGCGGCGCGGACGGGGAAGGAGCAGGAGCGCAGGTCCAGGGCGCCCGAGAAGACCTCGAACAGCAGGGGCGTCATGAGCAGGAAGTTGTCCCGGCTCACCAGAACGGTCTCAACGTCCGGCCGCCGCCGGTAGAGTCCTTCCAGGTGACGGGCCGTGGCGACTCCCCCAAAGCCGCCGCCGAGGATCAGAATGCGTTTCTTCGATGCGGAAGCGTCCATTGGGTCCCCTCACCCAGATCGTCCGAACTATATTACTGATCGCTGCGCAAATAAGGTCAAGTTGCTGGAGCACTGCGTCCCTGAAAAACCAGCGAGTGTCAACCCCGTATCTTGATCTTTCTTGCGCAGAGATCAGTATGCGTGGCGGCGTGACACCGGCCCGCGGTATTAGCCCGTCACTTCGGGCGCCCGCAGTCGGGAACGGGAGTCTGGGTGATCTCGGCCACGACGGCTTTCGTCAGGCAGTCGGCGGCAACGAACTCGGCCCCTTGGCGGTGCATGGCCGTCAGGCAGGCCTGGCCCGCGGCGTCGATGAAGGTCACCCCCGTGAGGTCAACACGGAGGATCGGTTTGCGCTGGCGGGTCAGTGCACTCTGCCAGCACTCCTCCAGCACCCGCACCCACGGCCCCGCCAACCTCCCTTCGAGCTGGAACGTGAGGGCCCGCGGGCGATCGTGGACCGTGATTCGCAGCATCGCTTACACCCTCGCACGGGCCCCGGTTATCGTCGGTGGTGATCTCCACCGCTGTTCCTGCCCTTACCGGCTTGCACCTAAAGCAGAGGCCGTACCGGCGAGGCGAACATCCTCACTTCGCCTCGTAAAGTAGTGTCCGAGAAGGACTTATGGATCGGACGGGGCGAGGGGGTCGGGAGGACGGAGAGGGAGTGCCGAAGGGGAAGTGCCGGCACTTCGGCAACTGCCGAGATGGCGTCACTCGCGCGGACGGGAGATGCCCAGCTTCTTCATCTTCGATTGGAGAGTGGTCCGTTTCATCCCCAGCCGGGCCGCCGCGCCGTTCGGGCCGCCCAGCACCCCCCCGGTCTCGCGCAGGACGCCCAGGATGTGGTCCCGTTCGGCGTCGGCCAGGGTGCCCGGCGCAGCAGCCGGCACCGGGGCCTGCGCGGGCGCGGGCTGCAGGTCGCCGAGGGGGACCTGAAGCGACGGGCCCGGGGAGAGGATGACCGCGCGCTCGAGGACGTTCTGCAGCTCCCGGATGTTGCCCGGCCAGGGGTAGCGGACCAGCGCCTCCATGACCGCGGACGGGATGGCCTCGATCCGCCGGCCCATCCGCCGGGCGAACCGCTGGGTGAAGTGGCGG
>JAFANO010000362.1 GCA_019232645.1 Planctomycetaceae bacterium
GCCACCGGCCGGAGCGACCCACCCCATCGGGGAAGTCACGCCGGCCGACATCTATACGGTACTACGAGACGGCCTGCGGCTTGGTTCGGTCATCCATCCCCGAGCCTGTCGGCCGGTTCTTGTTGCTGGTCCTTTTCGCGACCGGCAAGAGTTATCATAAGGCGGCCCGGCCCGAGATCAAGAGCCCACCGAAAAAATTTCTCGAATTCTTCCCGGGGACCTGTGGCGCGCGCGAGCACTATCAGGGAAATAAGTACTTGCCTGTTCTTGTTATCGGAAGAATGCCGCGGCCTCGTCGTAGTAGCTGAGGTCGAGGGTCTTGGTGGCGGAGACGCCCTCGTCGAGTGGGACATCAACGATCTGACCGCCGGAGAGGGCGACCAGGGTGCCAAACTTCTTCCGGATGACGAGGTGGGCGGCAGCCAGGCCGAGACGGGTGGCCAGGACACGGTCGTAGGCGCTGGGGGGGCCACCGCGCTGGATATGGCCGAGGATGACGCAGCGGGTCTCGAACCCGGTGAGCTTCTCGATCCGCTGCTCGAGGAGGGCACCGATACCGCCGAGCCGGACGTGGCCGAAGGGGTCGATCTCGGCCTCGAGGGTGACGACTCCCTTGTCGGGGAACCTGGCCCCCTCGGCGACGATGACGACGCCGTAGTTCTTGCCCGCGGCGCGGCGGCGCCTCAGGACATCGACCAGGTGGGGCAGGTCGATTGGGACCTCGGGGACGAGGATGTAGTCGGCCGCGACGGCGATGCCGGCGAAGCAGGCGATCCAGCCGGAGTGACGGCCCATGGTCTCGACGACCATGATCCGGCGATGGCTCTCGGCGGTGGTTCGAAGGCGGTCGACCGCCTCGGTCACGATGTTGACGGCGGTGTCGAAGCCGAAAGTGAAGTCGGTCACCGCCAGGTCGTTGTCGATGGTTTTGGGGATGCCGACGATCGGTAGGCCGAAATCCTTCTGGAAGCGGTAGGCGACGCCCAGGGTGTCGTCGCCGCCGATGACGACCAGGACGTCGAGGCCGAGGGCCTTGACGTTGGCCAGGACGGAGGGGACGTCGCGGTCGGGGGACTTGAACGGGTTGGTCCGCGACGCGCCGAGGATCGTGCCGCCCCGGGCGACGATCCCGTCGGTGTCGCACAGGTTGAGGGGACGGCTCATGCCCTGGACGAGCCCGCGCCAGCCCTCGACGATCCCGACGCACGAACCGCCCTCGTTGACGATGCGCTGGACGACCGCGCGGATGACCGCGTTGAGGCCCGGGCAATCGCCGCCGCCGGTCAACAAACCGACATTCATGAAATGTTCCTGGACATGCACAAGCGCCCTGTCGCGACGGCCGCCCCGCCCCCCGGTGCCGATGACTCCCGATTGATCGTCCCGTCCCTCCAGAAGCTACCAGGGTTCGACGGGGGATGCCAGAGTCGTCCGTGACGTCGGTCGGGGCGTCAGGTCGCGGCGGTCGCGGCCTCGGCCGGCTTGCCGGGCATCAGGACGCGCTCGACCCAGGTGGTGTCGACGCGACCCTCGATAAAGTCGCGGTTGCGGAAGATCCGGCGGTGGAGGGGGATTGTGGTCTGGATCCCCTCGATGACCAGCTCGTCGAGGGCGCGCCTCATGATCACGATGGCCTCGGCGCGGTCGGCGGCGTGAACGATCAGCTTGCCGACGAGCGAGTCGTAGTTGGGCGGGACGATGTAGCCGACCTGGACATGCGAGTCCCAGCGCACGCCGGGGCCGCCGGGGATCCGGAGGCCCGTGATCGTGCCCGGCGAGGGGCGGAAGTCGTGGTCGGGGTCTTCCGAGTTGATCCGGCACTCGATGGCGTGGCCCCGGGTGGTGATCTCGGACTGGGCGAAGGGGAGCTTCTCGCCCGAGGCGATTCGGATCTGCTGCTTGACCAGGTCGATCATCGTGACCATCTCGGTGACGGGGTGCTCGACCTGGATCCGGGCGTTGACCTCGATGAAGTAGAACCGGTTGTTCTCGTCCACGAGGAACTCGCAGGTGCCGGCGTTGACGTAGCCGGCGGCCTTGGCGAGCCGGACGGCGGCCTCGCCCAGCCGCTCGCGGACCTTCAGCGGGAGCGTGGGAGCGGGCGACTCCTCGACGAGCTTCTGGTGCCGCCGCTGAAGCGAGCAGTCGCGATCCCAACAGTGGACGATGCCGCCGTGGGCGTCGGCCAGGATCTGGACCTCGACGTGGCGGGGCCGGTCGACGAACTTCTCGAGGTAGACGCTGGGGTTCTTGAACGCGGCCTCGGCCTCGGTGCGCGCCGTCTGGAGCGCGGCGACGAGGTTGGCCTCCTCGCGGCAGATCCGCATCCCCTTGCCGCCGCCGCCGGCGGCGGCCTTGATCAGGATCGGGTAGCCGATCGACCGGGCCAGCTCGAGCGCGTCGGCATTGCTGTCGACCGGGCCGTCGGAGCCGGGCACGCAGGCGACCCGCGCCGAGGCGGCGACCGCCTTGGCCTCGGTCTTCAGGCCCATCTTGCGGATCGCCTCGTGCGGCGGGCCGATGAACTCGAAGTTGCAGCTCCGGCAAATCTCGGCGAAGTCGGGGTTCTCGCTCAGGAAGCCGTACCCCGGGTGGATCGCCTGGACGTCGGCCACCTCGGCCGCGGCGATGATCCGCGGGATGTTCAGGTAGCTATCGGCCCCGGGAGCCTTGCCGATGCAGATCGCACGGTCGGCCATCGCGAGGTAGGGGATGTTGCGGTCGGCCTGCGAGTAGACGGCGACGACCTCGATGCCCAGCTCCTTGCACGCGCGGATGATCCGCAGCGCGATCTCACCTCGGTTGGCCACCAGAATGCGCTGAAACATCGGCAACCTTTGCCTCAATCAGGGAGTTGATCCGTCCTATGCCGGGCCATCTGATCCCGAAGGGGGGGAGGGATGTCGGGCCCGCCGGGGCGGTCGAAGGGGCCGACCCTCGGACGCTCGATGTTGATCCCGCGAGGTCCATGATCGATCCCTGCTCAGGCCGGGTTGACGTGGAACAGGGGCTGGCCGAACTCGACCGGCTGGCCGTTCTTGACCAGGACCTCAGTGATGGTGCCGGAGAGGCCCGCCGGGATCTCGGTGAAGACCTTCATGGCCTCGATGACGCAGACGGTCGTGTCGGGGCGGACGACCGAGCCGACGGAGACGAAGGGGGGGGCGTCGGGGGCGCTGGCGGCGTAGAAGGTGCCGACCATCGGGCTCTCGATGACGAGTCCCGCGGGGGCGGCCGGCGCGGGGGCCTCGGCCCGAGGCGGCGCGGCCGAGGCCGCGACGGCCGGCGACGCGGCCGAGGGCGCCGTCGCCACGGCGGGCGGAGCGGCCACCACCTCGATCCCGCGACGACGGAGCCGGATCTGGGTGGGGCCCTCGATGATGTCGATCGCCGTGAGGTCGTACCGCTTCATGAGGCGGACCAGGTGGCGGATGGTCCGGACGTCGCGGGGCTCGTTCGATTCCGTCGGGTGTTCCGGCATACTGACGCTCCGCGGGGACAGCCAAAGGGGCGGTGACGGCCGAAGGGCTGAGGTCGGAAGACTACGAATGAGAGGATCCGGGAACGTCGGGCCACGGCTCACGCGACCCGGACCGAGTCGAGCGACTTCGGGACATGAGTCAAGACCTCGGTGCCGTCGGGGGTCACCAACACGTCATCCTCGATCCGGATCCCGCCCCAGTCGGGCAGGTAAATACCCGGCTCGACGGTGACCACCATCCCGGGCTGGAGCCTCACGTCGGAATTCCGGCGGAGCCGGGGGGCCTCGTGGATGTCCATGCCCAGGCCGTGGCCCAGGCCGTGATCAAAAAAACGACCGAAGCCGGCCTCCTCGATGACGGAGCGGGCTTCGGCGTCGACATCCCGGGCGATCACGCCCGGCCGGATCGCGGCGATCCCGCGCTCCTGGGCCGCCAGGACGGTGCGATAGACCTTCTCGAACTTGGGAGTGACCTTACCGGTGACCAGCACCCTCGTCAAGTCGCTTTTGTAGGGCCGGCCCGATGCCCCCCAGTCGACCAGCACGAAGTCGGCCTCGCCGATCCGGACGTCGGGGGACGGGCGGGCATGCGGCAGCGCCGAGCGGCGGCCCACGGCGACGATCGGCGGGAAGCTGGCCGCCGATGCACCGCAGCGTCTCAGGTAGCCCTCCAGCGCGTCGGCCACGTCCTTCTCGCTCTCGGTCCCCCGGAGCCCCGCTCGGAGCATCGCGAAGGCGCGCTCGGCGAAGCCGATCGCCTCGCGGATCGCGGCCACCTCGTCCTTGTCCTTGATCGCCCGCAGCACCTCGACGCGGTCCTTCAGCCCGACCCACTCGACGCCCGGCAGCTTCTCCTTGAGCGCCTCGAAGTCGGCGACGCTCATGGCCGAGGCCTCGAACCCGAGCCGGCGGACCCCGATCTTGTCCACGACCTCGGCGATCGCGTCGACCATCAACTGCCCGACCTGTCGGATGTGATGCTCCAGGCCGGGGCATTCCTGCTGGAGCTGCGTCGTGTACCGGCCATCGGAGAGGACGATCGCGCGGTTCCGGGTCAGTAGCAGCGTGGAATCATCGCCGCTGAAGCCGCTCAGGTAGCTGACATTGGCGGCCGAGGAGACGAGGAAAGCCTCGATCCGGTCGGCCTTGAACGTCCTGGCCAATTTCTCACGTCGTTGCGGGGTTCGATCCATGATCGGGTTGGTCTGTTCAAAGCCGAAAGCGGCGATGGAGGCTCTTAGCTACCAGAGCCGACCCACTTCGGCAAGGGTGCAGAGTCCCGAGCGCCAGAGGCCCCTGCCCGGGCAGTGATGCGATGATGTGAGTGGGGACGGCCAAGACCGCCAGCCCTATCGAGTGATACGGGTCCCAGGAATTTTGTGCACCGATCTGCTCATTTGAAATTTGAAATCTCAAATTTGAAATCTCAAATTTGAAATCTTAGATTTGAAATCTCAAATTTGAATAGGAGTTACGCAGTTGCGCAGTATTCGTACACTAGGTGGAGCAGATTGGGCTTGCCGCGCAAGTGCTATCTTCTCCATATTCCGGCGCAAGCGACCGTTCTTCTGTACGCCTGTCAACTAACTGCGTAACTTCTAGTGTAATTCCGTATCCTTATGCTACCGAGATCGGGAGGCGCTAGCGAGGGAGAAAATCTCCCACCTCCTCGGATCAACCCCACGTTGCTAAGCCGGCTCGATCGCCGCGGTCCCCCAGACCTTCCGCGCGG
>JAFANO010000456.1 GCA_019232645.1 Planctomycetaceae bacterium
AACTTGTCCGCTCGCCCGATCATCGCCTACTATCTCGAGAAGCTAGGCAAGCAGGTCCCCCCTGCCCTCCCCGCCGAAGATACGTCGGCCTTGAAGGACCAGGCCCCCAAGGAACAGAATCCCAAGAATCGGGAACCGAAGGATATAGAAGCCGAGGGAGCAGACGCCCGAAGGCCAGTCTCCCAAGACCGAGCGCTCCTAAATATACAGGTTCCAGGAACTTCGTGCGCCCTGTCTGCTGATTTGAAATCTGAAATCTCAAATTTGAGATCCGGACAGAGCGCACAAAAGATCGGGAATGCGTATAAGGACGAGGCACCGAAGGAGAAGCTTTTTGACGAGAATTTTGAACGTGTGGATGGGCCGGGAGGTCGAGTCATGCACGAGCCGGGCGAGGAGAGGATGGTTCGTGCGGCCGAGGCCATCGCCTCGGCCGAGGCCCTGCTGATCGGCGCGGGCGCCGGCATGGGCGTGGACTCGGGGCTCCCGGACTTCCGGGGCAAGCACGGCTTCTGGAATGCCTACCCGCCCTATGCCAAGCTCGGGCTCGACTTCGCCGCGATGGCCAACCCCGAGTGGTTCGCGACCGACCCGGCCTTCGCCTGGGGCTTCTACGGCCACCGGCTCAACCTCTATCGCCGGACCGAACCGCACCCGGGGTTCGCCATCCTGCGGCGCTGGGCCGATCGGATGCCCCGGCGGGCGTTCGTCGTCACCTCCAACGTCGACGGCCATTTCCAGCGCGCGGGCTTCGCCCCCGAGCGGGTCATGGAGGTCCACGGCGCGATCGACTGGATGCAGTGCACCCGCCATTGCGGCGTCGGGATCTTCCCCTCAGGGCCGTTCGAGGTGCACGTCGACGAGACGACCTTCCGCGCCTCCGAGCCGTTGCCGGCCTGCCCGGGATGCGGCTCCCTCGCGAGGCCGAACATCCTCATGTTCGGCGACCTCGACTGGGACGGCTCGCGGTCCGCCGCGCAGGGCGACCATCTGGAAGCCTGGCTCCGGTCGCTCGGCGGGGCGCGGCTGGTCCTCGTCGAGTGCGGCGCGGGCCTGGCGGTCCCGACGATCCGGCGCTTCTCCGAGCAAACCGCCCGTCAACTCGGAGGCACCCTGATCCGGATCAACCCGCGCGAGCCGGACGTCCCCCCCAGACAGATCGGACTGGCCATGGGCGCCCTCGATGCCCTCCGGGCCCTCGACGCCCGATGGTCCGCCGGGGCCCCGTGACTGGGAGGGTCGTCGAGGTCGGGCGCGGACGCGCCGACTGGCGGAAAACTCGCGCGGCGCGTGTGGTTTTCCGCTTCCTTTGAAGCGTCGCGCTCGATAAACTCTGGGGCTCACCCAGCGAACATGGGCGATCCCTGCGCCGCGGGCGGGTCGCCGTCGGTTTGTCCGGGACCCCCGAGGACGACGGATGATCATCGTCTTGAAGCCGCATCCCACCCCCGAACTGATCGGGCACGTTATCGAGAGAATCGAGGCCCTCGGCTTCACGCCCCACCTAAGTCAGGGCGTCGCGCGCACGATCATCGGCGTCATTGGCGACGAGGATAAGTTGCAAGTCGAGCCGCTGCAAGCGATCCCGGGTGTCGAGCAGGTCGTCCCGATCCTCAAGCCGTTCAAGCTCGCCAGCCGCGAGTTCCACGCCGACGACTCGGTGTTCGAGGTCAAGGGGGTCAAGGTCGGCGGCGGCCACCTGATGATGATCGCCGGGCCGTGCGCCGTCGAGGGCGAGGCGATCCTGATGGAGATCGCCGCGAAGGTCCGCGACGCCGGGGCCAATGTCTTGCGGGGCGGGGCGTTCAAGCCGAGGACCAGCCCCTACAGCTTCCAGGGGCTGGGCGAGGAGGGCCTCAAGCTGCTCAGGGCGGCCGGCGAGCGGTTCGGGATGCCGATCGTCACCGAGGTCATGGACCCCCGCCAGGTCGAGCTGGTCGGGCGGTATGCCGACATCTTCCAGGTCGGCGCGCGGAACATGCAGAACTTCGACCTGCTCAAGGAGGTCGGCAAGACGGGGACGCCCGTGCTGCTGAAGCGAGGCATGAGCGCGACGGTCAAGGAGCTGCTGATGTCGGCCGAATACGTGCTGGCCCAGGGCAACCGGCGGGTGATCCTCTGCGAGCGCGGGATCCGCACGTTCGAGGACGCGACGCGGAACACGCTCGACCTGTCGATCGTGCCCAACGCCAAGGGGCAGAGCCATCTGCCGATCATCGTCGACCCGAGCCACGCGACGGGCCGCCCCGACCTGATCCCGGCGATGGCCCGGGCGGCGGTCGCCGCCGGCGCCGACGGGGTGCACGTCGAGGTCCATTCCTGCCCGGAGAAGGCGCTCTCCGACGGCCCGCAGGCCCTCCTGCCCCACCAGTACGCGAACCTGATGGACGAGCTCCGGCAGCTCGCCGAGGTCCTGGGCAAGATGATCGACGCCTCTGAGGGAGTGACCGTCAGATGTTGAAGCGACCGCTGTTCATCGCGGGCAACTGGAAGATGAATCCGGCGACGGCGCAGGCGGCCGTCGCGCTGGCTGAAGAAGTCAAGGCCGGGGTCGGCCAGGAGGCCGACGTCCGGGTCGCGGTCTGCCCGCCGTCGGTCTTCCTCCAGGCCGTCGACGGGGTGCTGGAGGGCTCGCCGATCGGCCTGGGCGGCCAGAACATGCACTGGAAGCCCGACGGGGCCTACACCGGCGAGGTCTCCGCCGCCATGCTCCAGGACGCCGGCTGCACCCACGTCATCCTCGGCCACAGCGAGCGCCGGCACGGCCTGGGCGAGACCGATGCGCAGGTTAACGCCAAGCTCCATGCCGCGCTGACTGTCGGGCTGATCCCGATCGTCTGCCTCGGCGAGACCCACCAGGAACGCGCGGCGGACCAGACCGAGGATGTCCTGACCGGCCAGTTGAGCAGCTCGCTCGCGGGGCTCTCCGCCGCGCAGATGGCGGGCGTCGTGCTAGCGTACGAGCCCGTCTGGGCGGTTGGGACCGGCCTGACTGCCACACCAGACCAG
>JAFANO010000070.1 GCA_019232645.1 Planctomycetaceae bacterium
GGGCTGGCCGACACACCGGCGCAGACGGCGTTGCGCGCCCGCGTGCGGGAGGCGTGCGCCGCGTTCGGCGACGCGTACTGGCGCGAACTCGACCGACAACGGGCCTATCCCGAGGAGTTCGTCCGCGCGTTCTCCCAGAATCGCCTCCTCGCCGCGCTGATCCCCGACGAGTACGGCGGGCTGGGGCTACCCCTGTCTGACGCGGCGATCATCACCGAGGAAATCAACCATGCCGGCGGAAATGCGGGTACGGCCCACGCCCAGATGTACATCATGGGGGCGCTGCTCCGCCACGGCAGCCCGGCCCAGAAACGACGGTGGCTGCCGCCGATCGCGCGCGGAGCATTGCGCCTGCAGGCCTTCGGCGTCACGGAAGCGGCGGCCGGCAGCGACACGACCCAGATCCGCACGGAAGCCGTCCGGCACGGCGACGTCTACGTGGTCAACGGCGAGAAGCGCTGGACCTCGAGGTTGCAGAACTCCGATCTCATGCTCCTCCTCGCGCGCACCTCGGCGTCGCCACCCGGCGACAAGACGCGCGGGCTCTCGCTGTTCCTCGTGGACCTGCGCGAGGCGCGAGGCGCGGTGCGCGCCGAACCGATCCGCGTGATGATGAATAATCACACCAACGCGGTGACGATCCGCGATCTCGTGGTCCCCGCGGAGGATCGGATCGGCGAGGAGGGGCGCGGGTTCCGCTACCTCCTCGACGGCCTGAACACCGAGCGGATCTTGATCGCCGCCGAATGCATCGGCGACGGCCGTTGGTTCATCGAGCATGCCCGCGATTACTCGAAGGAGCGGGTGGTCTTCGACCGACCGATCGGGCAGAACCAAGGGGTGCAGTTCCCGATCGCCCGGGCCCACATCGCCGTCGAGTCCGCCGATCTGATGCGCCGGCAAGCCTCGGCCCGCTTCGACGCCGGTGTGTCCTGCGGTGCGGAGGCGAACATGGCCAAACTGCTCGCCTCCGAGGCGTCGTGGCAGGCGGCGAACGCGTGCCTCGACACGTTCGGCGGGAACGGGTTCGCCGCCGACTACGACGTGGAACGGAAGTTTCGTGAGACGCGGCTCTACACGGTGGCGCCGGTGGCGAACAATCTCATCCTCTGCTACGTCGCGGAGCACGTCCTCGGCCTGCCGCGCTCCTATTGAGGCCTTCAGCGCGGGTCGGGAGCTGTCCGAGCGGGCCCCTCACAGCCCGGCCAACACGGCCGTGAGGGAGCACATGCTCCCTCCTGCACTGACTCAGAACGGGCGCGACAATGTAGTTCATCTGGACAGGGAGGGCGGTTTGGGATTGACTGTGGCGGGAGATTCACACCGCATTGAGGAGTCTGCCGCATGGACGTCCAACCCCGCAAACCCTACTCCAGTGATTTGAGCGATGACCCATGGGCGCTGGTGGCGCCGTTGTTGCCACCCCCAATCCCGGCGGGGGCACCCCGAGAGACCGACTTCCGCGAGGTCCTCAACGCGGTCTTTTCCGTCCTGACCAACGGCTGTGCCTGGCACGCCTTGCCCCATGACCTCCCTCCCGAGGGGGACGGTACGGTACGACTTTCATCGCTGGCGCCGGAGCGGCTTATGGGAACAGATCCACGACCACTTGCGGCGGCACGTGCGGGAGCAGCTCGGGAAAGAGCCCGAGCCCGGCGCCGGCAGCATCGACAGCTAGACCGTCAAGGCGACCCGGACCAGACGCTCAGGGGGACAGTGTCAGACCAGGCACGCCTGGCGGTTGTCGCTGAACTGTGAATCCCACACCCTTCAGGGGTGGGAGTGTCAATTTCTCGATCGGCCACTTTCGGGTCAGGCGCCGTATGGAGGCCCCGGCCCGAAAGTGGAGCCCGGCATGGCCATTCCGGAGTAGACAGACGGGATATCACTGCAACCCGATCAGTGATCTTGACCTCGGACTGGCCTCCGCGTCATGCTCGCCCGAGGGCGAGTTGGCTAATCTCCGACTTTGAGGTGGAATACCTGCCTCCGCGTTGGAAATTGTCCCGCTGCTCCGACAATTTACGCTATGGGCGATCGACATCGCCCGGCTCAACACGATCGGGGCCCCGATCGATGACCGTCTCGGTCGTCTCGGGCCCTGCCGTGGCCGCGTCGGGGGGCTCGTCGCCGGTATCGCCGAAGGCGCCCGTCGTCGTCGCCCCGTGCGCCCCGGAACCGGTCCCGCTCGGCGTGCTCCGGATGTCCCCCGGAGCTTGGGCGCTGCGAGTCGTCTCGGGCCCTGCCGTGGCCGCCTCGGGGGGCTCGTCGCCGGTATCGCCGAAGGCGCCCGTCGTCGTCGCCCCGTGCGCCCCGGAACCGGTCCCGCCCCGGTCCGTTCGCTTCGTCTCGTCCGCCATGATGTCGCTCCCCTGGGTTTCGTGGAGAAGATCGCACCACCCGGATGCCCGGGTCGACCAATCACTTCGGGCTCTTCCAGGTGATCATCCACCAAGCTTGCAATTCTTATACCTTGCCTTGGTCGCCCTCCAGGGCCACCTCCCCTATCCTTGGATCGAGCCGGTCCTGCCCAGGGCGATATCGAAGTCACTGACGGCGGGGACGAGCATCGCCAGCAAGGCGAAGCCGTAGGTCCCGGCGCTGACCAGGAAGGCGGCCAGGAGATCGCCGTTCAGCAGGCCGATGACGCAGTAGAACGTCCAGAAGGGCGTCAGCAGCGACACCAGCGCGATGGCCCGTGACGGGTTCTTGGCACCGAGCGAGCCGAACAGCGCGACGCTGCCGGCGCCGATGAAGATCAGGAAGCTGACCAGCTGGCGGCCGAACTCGCGGTCGCTCAGGATGATCAGCCCCGCGCAGGTCAGGATGCCGACCATCAGGAAGCAGATCGTCCCCAGGCTGTGGGCCACGGCGGTCCGGCTGTTGGTGTAGGTGATCGCCGCGTGCAAGCCCAGCATCGCCGCGAAGTGGCAGAGCAGCAGGAAGTCGACGATGGCGAAGATGGCCGACTCGACCGTCAGGACGCCCGTGATCGCGAACCAGACCGCCAGGCCGATCGGCGGGAGGATCATCTCCTTGGTGTTGTAGAGCACGCCGAAGAGCTTGCTGAAGATGAACTGACGGGGCGTCAACTCGGTCACGAGCAGGAGGTCCAGGGCGCCGGAGTCGCGCTCGCTGGTCAGCGCGGTGACTCCCTGGGTGTTGACCAGGACCAGGCTGAGGATCCCCAGCGCCACGGGGATCAGCGCCAGCCCCGTCGCCAGGGGGACCTCCAGGCCCCGAGACAAGGAGCGGAAGATCGCGACCCCCAGCGCGAAGGCGAGCACATAAGCCCCCTTGATGATCAACGGCTTGGTGCCGTAGGCGCGGGTCCTCAGCTCGCGCCAGAGGATCGGGTAATCGCCCCAGGGTCGGCGATAGGGGCCGAGGGGCTTGACGACCCGACGGTGGGTCCGCCGCGGGACGTGCAGGCCGGTCGTCGCTCCCGTCGCCTCGGCCGCCTCCGAGTCGACCCGATGCGCGAGGGGATCGGTCCGGATGGGGGAGAAACCCGACCCGCCCCCGGGGCCCGTGGTGGCCCCCACCGGCGCCGGATCGGCGACCTCGACGTCCTCGACCAGCGCCCCGACCTGCTCCGCGTCCTCGTCTCCCGCGCGCCGCTCACGGGGCGCGTCGCGGTCGGGGTTCCAGGCCCGGAGCCGGACGACCCCCATGACAATCAAGATCGCCGCCAGGGCGAGCGAGACGAGCATGAAGATCACGCTCGGCCGCGCCAGTTGCCGGATCTCGACATGGTCCTGCGTCAGGACCGCGATGGCGACGCGGTAAGGGTCGAGCGTGGAGGCCAGCGGCACGCCGAAGACGCGGAGATCAGGCAGGACATAGCCGATCGCCTCGACGACCGCCTGTGAGAGGACGACGAGCAGGACCGTCAGCGCCAGCGACTGGAACGTCCTGTCACGCCAGAGCGCCACGAGCAGGCCGAGCGATCCCGCCACCAGCCCGGCCGCGGCGGTCACGCCCAGGATGTCGAGGACCTGTCGCGGCGAGACCCCTCCCAGCAGCATGCAGAGGAAGAAGACCGGCGCCGTCGCGGCCAGCAGAGTCACGACCTGGAGCAGGCTGGCCGTCAACTTGCCGAGCACGATCTCCACGTCGCTGAGGTCGGTCATCAGCAGGAGCATGAAGGTCCGGCGGTCTTTCTCGTGCGCCACGGAGGTCGCGGCGGCCAGCGGCGCGGAGATGAGCATCAACGTGAGCTGGACGAAGACAAAGAACTGAAACAGGATGCCCCCGAACCGGGCCATGACGCCGTACTCGCGCACCTCGCGCCAGCCGATCAACGACTGCCAGGCCGTCCACATCAGGATGAAGAGCAGCCCGACGTACGAGCCCCGCGCGATGTAAAATCGAATCGGCCGGGGGACGGTCAAGACCTCCCGGGCGATGATGGGTCCAGCGAACAACGAACGGCCCTCCCCAGACCAGTGGAGCAAGCCACGAGCGTCGGCCCCAAGGTCCCCCTCGCCCACGGAGACTCGAGCGAGGATACTGGGTCCGCTCCAGCGTCCCGTACCGAAGGGAACCCGGGTGCCACGGGTCCCGTCGTCGGAAGCCTCGCGAAGGTGGAACTCGTGGCACCCACCTTCGGTCGTCCTCGGACCAAGGAAATGGATTCCCGAGGGCCCACCCTGGTGGGGAATTCCCCCTCAGACGCTCCCTTTTCGAGTTTACCAGAGGGTCGTTCGGGAGCGCAAGGGATGGTCACCTGTGGCGACGGATCCTCATCCATCCAGGCATAGCTTTGTTCTTTTGTCTTGAGTTGGGCTGGAGGCCGG
>JAFANO010000588.1 GCA_019232645.1 Planctomycetaceae bacterium
AGCGCGAACTCGTCCTGCCGCTGGCGCGGGATCCGATACTTCATCGCCAGGTACTCGGCGGTCAGCCCCATGTTCATGATCGCCTCGCCATGGCGGGCGAGCAGGCCGGGGCTGGGGCTGTAGTCCTTCGAGATCGGGATGTGGTCCATGTGCTCGACGCCGCCCGCGAGCTGGATATCCTCGCACTCGGCGGCGATGCTCATGGCCGCGTCGTTGATCGCCTGCAAGCTCGACGCGCAGTTGCGGTTGACGGTCACGCCCCCCGTCTCGATCGGCAAGCCGGCGGTCAGCGAGGCGATCCGGGCGATGTCGTAGCCCTGCTCCCCCTGCTGCTGGACGCAGCCCCAGCGCACGTCCTCGATCCGGCGCGGCTCGATCCCCGTCCGCTCCACGATCGCCTTGATCACGTGGGCGGAGAGGTCCTCGGACCGGACATCCCGAAAATATCCCTTGTCGGCCGAGGCACGCCCGATCGGGGTCCGAACGGCATCGACGACGACCGCGTGTCTCATGACGTGAAATCCTTACGATGCAGAAGCCAGGATCACCTTGGACATCGGATAGAACAGCTCACCGGTCCGGGCGTGCCGGGTCAACGTCTCGGTGGGCTCGAACCGCTTGCCGAGCGCCGCGAGTCGCCCGAGGCGGTCGAGGATCTTGCCCGCGCCCTCGGTATCGCACCAGCGGAGGATCCCGCCCCGGTAGGGGGGGAAGCCGGTCCCGAGGATCAATCCCATGTCCACGTCGGACGGGTCGCGGACGATCCCCTCTTCCAGGACGCGGGTCGCCTCCAGGAGCATTGGCAGGAAGAGGCGGTCGGTGACCTCCTCGCCTTCGGGGGCCTTGCCGCCGGCGCGGTATTTCTCCAGGATCTGCGCCAGCATGGGGTTGGGCTCGGGCTGCTTGCCGACGTGCATGCGGAAGCCCGGGCCCGCCTTGTGGCCCAGGTGGCCCGCCCGCACCAGCTCCTCGAGCAGGGGCGTGGGCACCGCCCGGTCGGGATAGGCGTGCGCCAGCACCCGGCCCGCGTACAGGGCCGTATCCAGCCCGACCAGGTCGTGCAGCGCGATCGGGCCCATCGGCATGCCGAACTTCATCGCCGCCGCGTCGATCGCGTCCATCGGGACGCCCTCCTGCAACAGCAGGAGCGACTCGGCCATGTAGGGGAAGAGGATCCGATTGACCAGGAACCCGGCGCAGTCCTTCACGACGATCGGGGTCTTCCGGATCCGCTTGGCCAGCGCGACGATCGTCTTGACGGTCTCGTCGGAGGTCTTCGCCCCGCGGATCACCTCGACCAGGTCCATCCGATCGACCGGGCGGAAGAAGTGCATCCCGACGAACCGCGCGGGGTCGGGGGCCGACTCGGCCATCCGGGTAATCGAGATCGTCGAGGTGTTGCTCGCCAGGATCGCGTCGTCGCGGAGGACCTTGGCCAGTTCCCGATACAGGGATGTCTTGGCCTTCTCGTCCTCGGGGATCGCCTCGACGACCACGTCGGCGTCGGCCAAGACGGCGTGCGCGGTGGAGGCGTTGAGCCGGATGAGCATCTCGTCCAGGTCCTGCGGGGTCGCCCGGCCGGCCTTGATCCGGCCGGCGACGACCTCCCGGGCGAGCCTCATGCCATCGGCCAGGCGGGTGTTGTCCACGTCGACCATCGCCGTCGGGAACCCCGAGCGGGCGTGCGCGGCGGCGATCCCCGAGCCCATCAGCCCCGACCCCACGACCCCGACCCGCTGGACCGGCTTGGGGGTGACGTCGACGCGATCGACCCCCGGGTCGCGGTCGAGCCGATTCTTCATGAAGAAGACGGCGATCAGGTTCGCCGAGACCGGCGAGCCCAGGACCTCCATCGCCGCCTTCAACTCGACCTTCAGGCCCTCGTCGAGCGGCAGATTGATCCCGTCGCGGATCGCGTGGAGGGCGACCAGGGGGCCGGGGTATTGCCCCCGGGTCTTGCTCCGGATCAGGCCCTCGGCCGTCGCGAAGGCGAAGGCCATCTGGTCGGGGCTCAGGCCGAGGGGCTGACGCATCCGCTCGCGCTGCCGCTTCCAGTCGCCGCTCTCCTGCACGAAGTCGATGAGGCGGCATCCCTCCTCGACCAGCCGTCAGGCGGGGACGGCGTCGAAGACCAGCCCGAGCGCCGCGGCCTTGGCGGCGGTGATCGGCTCTCCGCCGCAGATCATCTCGATCGCGTGCAGGCCGATCACCCGGGGGAGTCGCTGCGTCCCCCCCCAGGCCGGCATGATCCCGAGCTTGATCTCGGGTTGGCCGAAAAGCGCCGAGCGCGCGCAGACGCGCACGTCGCAGGCCATCGCAAGCTCGCAGCCGCCACCGAAGGCCAGGCCGTTGACCGCGGCGACGGTCGCGATCTCACCCCGTTCGAGCTCGTCGAAGAGCGCATGCGCGTCGCTCAGGATCTGCCCGTCCCCGACGGCGTCGAGCGTGGCGAGCTCCTTGACGTCCGCGCCCGCCGAGAACAGGAACGGGTTGGCCGAGGCGAGCACGAGCGCGCGCGCGTCCGATTGCTTG
>JAFANO010000683.1 GCA_019232645.1 Planctomycetaceae bacterium
GTCATCACGGCGCTCGACTTCTCGCCCGACGGCTCGCTCCTGGCCGTCGCCGGATTCCACGAGGTCCTGCTCTGGAAGGCCGACGGCTCCGAGCTCGTGGCCCGGCTCATCGGGCTCTCGGAGCGGATCGAGTCGGTCCGCTTCTCCCCCGACGGCTCCCGGCTGGCCGTCACCGGCGGGCTGCCCGCGCGGATGGGCGAGGTCCAGGTCTGGGACGTCGCCAAGCGTCGCCTCGCGCTGTCGGTCCCCGTCACCTCCGACACGATCTACGGCGCGAGCTGGTCGCCCGACGGAAAGTTCGTCGCTTTCGGCTGCGCCGACAACACGGTTCGCGCCCTCGACGCTCGCACCGGTGCCCAGGCCCTCTACCAGGGGGCCCACACCGACTGGGTGCTCGACACCGCCTTCTCGGTCGACGGCTCCCATGTCGTCTCGGCCGGCCGCGACATGACGGTCAAGTTGACCGAGGTAGCCACCCAGCGGTTCGTCGACAACGTCACGTCGATCACCCCCGGCGTCCTCAAGGGGGGCATCCAGGCCGTGGCGCGGCATCCCCGATACGACCAGGTCGTCGCCGGCGGCTCCGATGGCACGCCCAAGGTCTACCGGATCTTCCGCGAGGCCAAGCGCGTCATCGGCGACGACGCCAACCTCGTCTTCGAGCTGTTCCCGATGCCCGGGCGGGTCTTCAGCGTCGGGTTCTCGGCCGACGGCAAGCGGGTCGCGGCCGGCAGCAGCCTCGACGGCGCCGGCGAGGTGCTGATCTGCTCGTTTGACTACGACGGCGACGTCCCGGCCGACATCAAGGCCATCATGGGCAAGGTCCCCGGCACCCGCAGCCCCGAGGAGCGGGCCAAGCTCGACGCCTACAAGGACAAGGGCGTCCGGCAGCTCGCGCGGATCGCGCTGCCAGGCGCGGGTGTGTACACTGTGGCCTTTTCCCCCGTCGGCAAGTGGCTGGCGGCCGCGGGCTCCGACGGCAAGGTCCGGCTCATCGACGCGACGGGCGGCAAAATCGCCAGGGAATTCTCGCCCGCTCCGCTGGGCGGCGACGCGCCGAGGCCGACCGCCTCGGTCGCTACGACCCGGGCCCAGGAGGAGGCGGTCGAGACCGAGCTGCTCCCTTCGGGCTTGAAGGTGAAGAGCTTGGAGGTCTCGCCGTCGCAGGTCACGATGACTGGCCGGTTCGACGCGATGCAACTGCTGGTCACGGGTAAGCTCGACAGCGGCGAGACGTTAGACGTCACGCGGATGGTCAAGGCCGGGCTCTCGGCGCCGTTGGCCACCGTCTCCCCGACGGGCCTGATGCGCCCCTCGGCCGACGGCCGAGGCACGCTCCGGCTGAGCCTCGACGACCAGGCCGTCGAGGTGCCGGTCACCGTCACGGGGCTCGAGACCGGGCGCCGCGCCGACTTCATTCGCGACGTCAACCCGGTGCTCTCGCGCCTGGGCTGCAACCAGGGCACCTGCCATGGCGCGGCCAAGGGGAAGAACGGGTTCAAGCTCTCGCTCCGGGGCTACGACCCGGTCTTCGACCTCCGCGCCCTGACCGACGACCTCGCCTCGAGGCGGGTCAACGCGGCCTCGCCCGACGACAGCCTGATGCTCCTGAAGCCCACCGGAGCCGTGCCGCACGCCGGCGGCCGGCTCTTGAGGCCGGGCGAGCCGTATTACGAGGTCGTCCGCTCCTGGATCGCCGACGGCGCGCGGCTCGACCTGGGGACGGCCCGGGTGACGAAGATCGAGGTCTCCCCCGCCAACCCGATCGTGCAGCGGATCGGCGCGAAGCAGCAGATGCGGGTGCTGGCGACCTCCGCCGACGGGCTCGTCCGCGACGTGACCCGCGAGGCGTTCCTCGAGAGCGGCAACACCGAGGTCGCCCTGGCGGCCCGCGGCGGCCTGATGACCGCCGTCCGACGCGGCGAGGCCCCGATCCTCGCCCGCTATGAGGGGGCCTACGCGGCGACCACGCTGACGGTCATGGGCGACCGCTCGGGCTTCATCTGGGAACCGCCGCCGGCCTACAACCGCGTCGACGAGCTGGTCGCCGCGAAGTGGAAGCGACTGAAGATCAAGCCCTCCGGCCCCTGCACCGACGCCCAGTTCCTCCGCCGGGTCACCCTCGACCTGACCGGCCTGCCCCCCTCGGCCGAGGAAGTCCGCGCCTTCTTGGCCGACACCCGCGACACCCGGGCCAAGCGCGACGCACTGGTCGACCGCCTGATCGGCAGCCCGGCGTACATCGAGTACTGGACGAACAAGTGGGCCGACCTGCTCCAGGTCAACCGCAAGTTCCTCGGCACCGAGGGGGCCGTCGCCTTCCGCAACTGGATCCGCGGGGAGGTGGCCGCGAACACGCCGTATGACCAGTTCGCGCGGAAGGTCCTGACCGCCTCGGGCTCGAACCGCGAGAACCCGGCGGCGTCATACTTCAAGATCCTCCGCGACCCGCTGGCCACGATGGAGAACACGACCCACCTGTTCCTGGCGATCCGGTTCAACTGCAACAAGTGCCACGACCACCCGTTCGAGCGCTGGACGCAGGACCAGTATTACCAGACGGCGGCCTTCTTCGCCCAGCTCGGGCTGAGGAAGGACCCGGCCGGAGGCGAGGGCACGATCGACGGGACGGCCGTCGAGGCGGGCAAGCCGCTGTACGAGATCGTCGAGGAGCGGGGCTCGGGCGAGGTCACGCATGACCGGACCGGGCAGGTGGCCGAGCCGAAGCTCCCCTTCGCCTGCGCCTTCGAGGCGCCCGAAAAGGCTCCGAGGCGGATCATGCTGGCCTCCTGGATCACGTCGAAGGACAACCCCTACTTCGCCCGGAACTATGTGAACCGGGTCTGGGGCTACCTGTTCGGCGTGGGGTTCATGGAGCCGATCGACGACGTCCGCGCCGGCAACCCGCCGACGAACCCCGAGCTGCTCGACGACCTGACCCGCGAGTTCATCGGCCACGGCTTCGACGTCCGCCACCTGATGCGGCTGATCTGCACGTCGAGGACGTACCAGCTCGCGCTCGAGACGAACCGTTGGAACGAGGACGACAGGCAGAACTACTCGCACGCGATCGCGCGGCGGCTGCCGGCCGAGGTCCTCTACGACACCGTGTACCGGGCCGTCGGCGCGGTCACGAAGATCCCGGGCGTGCCGCCGGGGACGCGCGCGGCGGAGCTGCCCGACTCGGGCGTCGAGCTACCCAGCGGGTTCCTGTCCACCTTCGGCCGGCCGGCCCGCGAGAGCGCCTGCGAGTGTGAGCGCTCCAGCGGGCTGCAGCTCGGCCCGATCATGGCGCTGATCAGTGGGCCGACGATCGGCGACGCTATCGCCGATCCCGACAATGAGCTGGCCAGGCTCGTCGCGCGGGAGGAGGACGACGCGACGCTGGCAGACGAGCTCTTCCTCCGGATCCTCAACCGCCCGGCCACCCCCAGGGAGGTCGAGACGAGCGTCGCCGTCCTCCGCGCGATCGAGGAGGACCACCGCAGCCTCGTCACGGCCTTCGCCCAGCGCGAGCGGGAAGTCCTCGCCGCCCGGCCCAAGCTGGAAAAGGGGCGCGAGGCCGCGATCGCCTCGGCGAAGGAAGAACTGTCCCGATATGAACAGGAGCTTGCGTCGCGGCGGGACGAGATGGAGCGGCGGAAGGCCGAGAGGACGGCGGCGCTGGTGAAGGATCTCGACGGCTACAAGGCGTCCCTCCCGGCCAGGCTGACCGCCTGGGAAGAGCAGCAGCGGGGCGACGTCGAGTGGCTGCCGATCGCGCCGAAGGACCTCCGGGCGGGCGGCGAGGTCGTCCTGACGCAGGAGCCCGACCGCTCGATCGTCGCCTCCGGCAAGGACCAGAAGGTGACGTACACGGTCGTCGCCGAGACCGGCGTGCGAGGCATCACCGGGATCCGGCTGGAGGCCCTGGCCGACGGCCGATTCCCGGCCGGCGGGCCGGGACGGGCCCGGGACGGCAACTTCGTCCTGACCGAGATCGAGGTCACCGCCGCGTCCAAGGCCGACCCGAAGACGATGCGCAAGGTCGCGCTCCAGAACCCCCAGGCCGACTTCAACCAGGCGAACTACAGCATCCAGTCCGCCATCGACGGCGACCCGAACAACGACGGCACGGGGTGGGCGGTCGCGCCGTCCTTCGGGGTGACCCACTGGGCGACCTTCGAGACGAAGGAGCCGATCGACTTCGAGGGCGGGGCGGTCCTGACCTTCATGCTGCGCCAGAATTTCCAAAGCAGCGTGCACGCGCTCGGGCGGTTCCGGATCTCGGTGACGACCGCGACCCGGCCGTTCGGGCTCGGCCTCTCGGAGGAGCTGCGGGCGATCCTGGTGTCTGCGCCCCCCCGGCGCACCGAGCCGCAGAAGTCGGCCCTCATGAAGTACTTCACCTCCGTCGACGAGGGGCTGCGGATGCGGTCGCAGGCGGTCGCCGAGAGCCAGCGACCGCTCCCGATCGACCCCCGGCTGAAGGAGCTGCGCGACGCCCTGGAGCTGGCCGGCCGGCCGATCCCGCCCGATCCCGAGCTGGAGCGGCTCCGCCACGACGTCGCGATGAGCACGCGGCAGCTCGCCGACCGCCGGCTCACGGCGGCGCAGGACATCGCCTGGGCGCTGATCAACAGCCCGGAGTTCCTGTTCAACCATTGATCGAAGGCCCGGTGGTCCCATCCTCGGAATCTCAAGAACAAGGGGAAACCCGCGATGATCATCGTTCCCGGCCAGCCCGGCAGGGACCTGTGCGACCGCCACCTCGGGATGACGCGCCGCGACCTCCTGCGGGTCGGCGGCTCGGGGATGCTCGGCCTTGCGCTCGGCTCGATGTTCCGGCTCCAGGCCGCCTCGGCCCGCGAGACCGGCGACCGGGTCGCGCCCGGCTGGGGCAAGGCCAAGAGCATCATCATGGTCTACCTCCAGGGGGGCCCGAGCCATCTCGACCTCTGGGACCCGAAGGAGGACGTCCCCGACAACGTCCGGAGCGCCTTCAAGTCGATCGCGACGAGGCTGCCGGGCGTCTCGTTCACCGAGATGCTCCCGAAGCTGTCGCAGGTCAACGACAGGATGACGATGATCCGTGCGATGAGCTACACGCCGAACGGGCTGTTCAACCACACGGCCGCCATCTACCAGATGATGACCGGCTACACGACCGACAAGGTCAGCCCCTCGGGCCAGCTCGAACCGCCGAGCCCGAAGGACTTCCCGAACTTCGGCGCGAACATCGTCCGGCTCAAGCCGCCGACGGGGCCGATGCTGCCGTTCGTGATGTTGCCGAGGCCGCTCCAGGAGTCGAACGTGGTCGGCAAGGGGGGCGCCGCGGGGTTCCTGGGCAAGGCGTACGACCCGTACACCCTCTACCCCGACGGCGACGACATGGACATGACCAAGATGGGCCGGATCAAGGTAGACGACCTGCGGCTCCGGCCCGAGGTCTTCGCCCTCCGGCTCGAGCGCCGGGCCCGGCTCCGCGACGCGCTGAACGCGGGCATGAAGGAGATCGACAAGGCCGTCGCCGACTACCACCTCGACGAGTACTACAACCGGGCCATGAGCCTGATCGTCTCGGGCCGGGCGCGCGAGGCGTTCGACCTCGACCGCGAGCCGCCCAGGACCCGCGACCTGTACGGGCGGAACACCTTCGGCCAGAGCTGCCTGCTGGCGCGGCGGCTGGTCGAGGCCGGGACCCGGGTCGTCGAGGTGGTCTGGCCCAAGGTCGCCAACTCGGACAACCACTCCTGGGACCACCACGTCGGCCTGACCGAGCGGATGAAGAACCAGTCGGCCCCGATGCTCGACGCCGGCCTGTCGGCGCTGCTGACCGACCTCGACGACCGCGGCCTGCTCGCCGAGACGCTGGTCGTCGCCGTCGGCGAGTTCGGCCGGAGCCCGCAGAAGGGGGTCAGCACCTCGGGCAACGGCAACAGCCCCGACGGCCGCGACCACTGGCCGTATTGCTACACGGCCTGCCTCGCGGGGGCCGGCATCCGCCGGGGCCACATCCACGGCAAGTCGGACAAGACGGGCTCGGCCCCGCTGGAAGACCCCGTCCATCCGGGTCAGTTGCTGGCGACGATCTACCACGCCTTCGGCATCGACCCGGCCACCATCGTCTATAACCACCTGAACCAGCCGCGCGAGCTCGTCAAGGCCGAGGCCGTCACCCGGCTCTTCGCCTGATCCCCGGCCGGGGCTCCTCGGTCGTCGGCGCGCCCCATACCCGCATCCCCAAGGATCGACGCATCGGGTTGCCATCGGCCTGAAACGCTCGCACAATGCAGGGGCGGTGAATCCGTCGCCGAACACCGACCACCGGATGGCAGGGGATGATGACGGGGGGAGTCATAGCCCACCTCGAGTCAGCCTGCAAGCCCCGCCCTTCAGGGATGGGGTTCATGACACCGGAGCTGGAGCCCCGCTGTGACCACGCCCAACAGCAAGGCGGCAATGGCCTCGGCCAGGATGAACAGGTTGATTTTGAAGGAGACCTGCCAAGGCGGGGCAATCAGGTAGTGTCCGAGGACGAGGAGGCCCATCACGGCATAGAGGTACAAGCAGGCGAATGCGGCGGTGCGACGCCCCCGCAGGAACAACAAGTACCCGGCAACGCCGAAAGGGGTCATGACGAACCAGGCCATGTCGACGAGGTGGGGGCTCAACCAGGTCGGCTCCGGGTAGTGCCGGAAGAAGACGACGTTGTCCACGTAATGCAGAATTGAAGTGACGATGTTCGCTGCGAGAAGCGTCAGGAGGATGCGTTTGCGACCAGATGTGTTCATCCTAATGTCTATTTCATTTCCCGTGCCAGATCGGGTCACCTCACGAGCAATCCCTTTAGTGTATGGCGAATTCCGCGTGATTGGGAGGCCTCGGTATCGGGGTCGAATCTGTCGGAAATGGACCGCTTCGACGTCTTGGGCCTCGGTGCCGTCGCGATCGACGACCTGCTGTATGTCGCCTCCTATCCGCCGGCCGACGCCAAGGCGTCGGTCCTGCGTCGGGAGCGGCAGTGCGGGGGCTTGACGGGTACCGCTCTGGTGACGGCAGCCCGGCTCGGGTCGCGCTGCGCGTATGCGGGAGTGCTGGGGGAGGACGAACTCTCCGAGCTCGTGGTGGCCAACTTCGTGCGCGAGGGCGTCGACGTCTCGCACCTGCTTCGCCGCGAGGGGGCCCGCCCGATCCGGTCCACCATCATCATCGGCGTCGATGAAGGGACCCGGAACGTCTTCTCGGACCGCCAAGGCTTCGTCGGCCCCGACCCCTTCGGTCTCGAGCCCGAGCTGATCCGCGCGACGCGCGTCCTGTTCGTCGACCACCTGGGGGTCGCGGGGGCGATCCGAGCGGCCCGGATCGCCCGCGAGGCGGGCATCCCGGTGGTTGCCGACTTCGAGCGGGTCTCGTCGCCGGACTTTCCCGTTCTGCTCGACCTGGCCGACCACTTGCTGATCGGCCTCGGCTTCGCCTCGCGCCTGTCAGGGCGATCCGACCCGCGCGAGGCCGTCCGGGCGCTCTGGCACGGGGGGCGGTCGGTCGTGGTCGTGACCTGCGGGGCCGAGGGGTGCTGGGCCGTCGACGGACCGGATGACGGATCACTCCGCCATCAACCCGCCTTCTCGGTCGCGGCGGTCGACACGACGGGTTGCGGCGATGTCTTTCACGGGGCCTACGCCTCGGCGCTGGCCCGGGGCGCGGACCTCGACGACCGCCTGACCTTCGCCTCGGCGACGGCCGCGCTCAAGGCGATGCGGCCGGGGGGGCAGGCCGGCATCCCCGACCTGGCCACCGTCTCGACCTTCCTGAACGAGCACGGAAGATGAGCGGGACGCGTCCGACCCTCACGTCTGGCGCTCGCCTGATCCGTCCTCCGCCGGAGCTCGCTTGGGACGAGCAGGCCCGAGGCCCCATCAACCCGGACCTCCCCCATCGTCATCCCGCCGATCGACCGGGTTGCGCCCCCGATTTTCGGAATCCGGCCTCCCTGCGTCGAGGCTTCGCGCCCGCCGCGGGACGGTCATGGGCGGACGAACCCCGGCATGGACTTTACAACCTCGCCGTCCGCAGGTCACTGGCCGGGACCGATGGCCCATCATCGTACCCATTCCGGAGGGGAGTCCGTGCCAGCAAATGAGACCGAACGACGCGCTGACCGTCTCGATAGCCCACAACCCCGACGACATTTCGAAAGCCATCACGCGGGCGCTCACCGAGATCGACCTTGAGGACTTCAAGGACCGCGTCGTCGCGATCAAGCCGAACGACACCACGGCTACGAACAATTACCAAGCCACTTGCGTCCAGTCGGACACGCTCGATGAGAGAAATTAACTGTCCTACAGGACTCAATTGCTGGGAGCACTCCTGAGGTCGTACAGCAGGGCCGTCGAGCCCGGGCCCTGGTACGCGTCGCGTCGAACACCGCGACGGTCCAGCAGATAAGTGAACACCGGTACCTGAGACTCCCGGATCATCGCGAACACGAACCAGACGCGCTCCTTGCCCTGGACCTGCTCCAGGTCCTTGCCGTAGGTCTGCAACTGCTGCTCCATGCTGGCGCCGTCGCCGGCAGAGACGCCGTACACGAACGGCTTGCCCCTAAGATTGTGATAGTTCAACGTGTTCGCGTAATAGACTCCGAGGGTATGGGCCCCGAAGTTCAGGTAGACAACGTCACCATCCCGCCAGTGCTCCGCGACGTAGGCCAGGGCTGGCTTGATGTCGTGGACCAGGTACAGGCCGGATGTCATGGTGTTCCAACTGACGTACCCCGGGTAGATCAGCAGGAGCGTTGCGACGATCCTGCGCAGGACCCGACCTCCGGTCCTGTCGTCATCCCCGATCCCGGCGACCCCGGCCGCGGTCAGGGTCGCGAGCATCGGGCAGGCGAATAACATCAAGCGGTCATCGAACGGGTATTTCTTCAGGGCCGAGGCCGTCAGCGTCACGATCAGGGGGGCGATCAGCATGCCCGCCATCCGCCGATCGCGCTTCCGCGCCAGCAGGAACACACCGTACAGGTAGCACGCGCCGGCGAGCCCTTCGAACTTCAGGCCGAGGGGGAAACTGAAGAGTTCGAAGAAGTGATCGTAATACCATTTCAGTTCCCCCAGGGAACGCGGCGGGAACGGGGCTAACGCGGAGGTCCAGAAGCCCGTGAGATTCTCGCTGCCGGCATAATGCCGATAGATGAGGGCGTATAATGGCAGGAAGGTTGCCAGCCAGAGCGTCGCCACCGCGATCCATCCGCAGGCCTCGCGGGACCGGCCGCCCACGACGGCCCCCACGATCAGCGTGATCCCGATCCCGCCGAGCACGAAGACCGCCGGTTGCGAAAGGCCGATCGCCACCACCCCCACGGCACCGAGCAGCACGAACCGCCCGAGACCTGCCTGCCGCTGCAATGCCCGGAATCCGGCGATGAGCAGGGCGACCGTCACCAGCACGTCGCCGGAATATTGCTTGGCGCTCACCCCGTACCAGACCAACGGCCCCGCGAGCCCCATGAAGGCCAGCCCGAGCACCTGCCCCCATGGACTCAGGCATTGGCGTGCCAAGACCAGATAGAGAAAGAGCGTCAGGATGGAGGCGACCTGCGCCGGCAGCCGCATGGCCATCTCATTGTTCCCCAGCCTGCGGGTCGCCCCCTTCAGCAGCAGCAAGTGGCCAATCGGCGCGGCCTGATGATAGCTCAGCGGCCTCAGGAGCTCCCATTCATCACGCTCGACGATGTTGGAGGCGAGCGCCGCTTCGTCGCGGCACAACCCGGCCTGTTTCTGAAAACTTCTCACCCGAAGGGCGATGCCCACGCACAGCACGAGACCGATCAGAAGAGCGGTCCCGAGCGTCCTACGACGAAGCTCGGTGTCCGCTTTCCGATCGGCCGGCCCCTGCTCGGAAATGTTATCGAGCTGAGATCTCTGCATGATTGTTCTTCTTGCCACGAAAGAGGGTGGTGTCCGCGAGTCATCGAACGAGGGGAAGCCCCTCGTTTGCAGAGATTTTAACGGTGATACAGGGAATGGTCCAACCATTCGCATCGAAGGATCATGGGTGCCAGGGTACCGTCTTTCGGAATCCGTGTGCGGGTCCGACGACGTGGGACGCACGGAGAAGGGAGCGGTGATCCGCTCGACTCTTCTTGGCTGTCCCACTACGCCCGCGGGGTGAGCGTGGTGGTCTTCTCTCTCTCGGCCGCCGGGGACATGTGAGCGACGATCGCCCTCGGCGGCGATCCGATCAGAGGAAGAGCGTATCGCGAAGCCGCTGCAAGATGACCTGCTCCAGCTTGGCGTCGCGATTCTTGGGG
>JAFANO010000712.1 GCA_019232645.1 Planctomycetaceae bacterium
TCAGGGCGGACCAGAGCGGGTCGGCCGCGGCCGCCTCGAGGATCGTCAGGTCGGTCCGGCCGAGCTCGGCCTTCAGGCGGTCGAGCTGCCAGGCGACCGAGGCGGCGTTGTCCTCGAAGCCGATGGCGAGGGTCCAGCGGTCGGCCGGCAACCCGAGCGGCGCGCCGGCCAGGCGGGCGCCGGCGGGGTTGAGCAGCTCGAGCGCCATCGGGCGGGTGGCCGAGGTGTTCAACCGCTCGAGTGCCGGGCCGAGGTCCGCGACGCCCGGGAACGGGACCCAGGCCAGCGCGGCGGCCTCGGGGATCGGGCGGACCTTCAGGGTCATCTGCGCGATGATCCCGAGCGTGCCGAGCGAGCCGGTCAGGAGCTTGGGAAAGTCGTACCCGGCGACGTTCTTGACGACCCGCCCGCCCCCCTTGACCAGCGCACCGTCGGACGTGACGAAGCTGATGCCGATGATCTGGTCGCGGGGCCGCCCCGCGCCGAACCGCCGGGGTCCGTTCGTGTTGGTCGCGAAGATGCCCCCCAGGGTCGCCCGGTCGGGGTGCGGCGCATCGACCAGGAGCCGCTGGCCCTGCTCGGCCAGGACCGTGCGGAGCCCGGCCAGCGTCAGGCCCGCCTCGACGGTGATCGTCATGTCGGCGGCCGGGTAATCGATGATCCGGCCCAGCGCGCGGGTGTCGATCGCCACGCCGGGCGTGCGGGGCACGCCCCCATAATCGAGGGCGGTGCCGCCCCCCTGCGGGTAGAGCGCGTACCCCTGCGCGACGCGCTCGATGACCGCCTGCCGGAGCGCGTCCACGGTCTCCGGCCGGTCAGTGGCGATGGCGTTGCGGCCACCGCCGAGCCGGCCACTCATTGCAGTCTCGGGCCAGTTCAAGGTAGGCTCTCCGGTCGTGGATCCGAGGGAAATGCGCCTTCTGTATCATCCACCACGTCGGATGGATATAACCCACCAGAATGAGCATTCTACTAGATCAAGAGGAAACCGCCCTGGTCAGGCCGACGCGCGATGTCCCGGGCTCTTCCGCTCGATGCACCCCGCGCCGCCGGGGAGCTTCTTATCGGGGCTGCACCGGACCTCGGGGTTGAACGTGTTCCGCAGGGCGACCATCGCCGCCAAGTCCTCGGGCGTGAAGAGCTTGGGCATGAACTCCATCTTCTCGACGCCGATGCCGTGCTCTCCCGTGACACTCCCGCCGCAGGCGATGCACTCCTCGAGGATCTCGCGGCTCGCCAGGAGGACGCGACGGACCTGATCGGCGTCGCGCTCGTCGAACATCAGGATCGGATGGATGTTGCCGTCGCCGGCGTGGAAGACATTGGCGATCCAGATGTTGTGGCGCTCGCTGACCTGCGAGATGTACCGCAGGATGTGCGGCAGCTTGGTGCGCGGGACGACGCCATCCTGGGTGCAGAAGGACGGGGTGAGGCGGCCGATGGCGCCGAAGGCCCCCTTGCGGCTCTTCCAGATCGCCATGTAATCGGGCTCCTTGCGGGTCCGCCAGGCGACCGACTTCTGGACCGAGCCGCCGTGCGCCTGGACGATCTCGGCGATCGCCTGCGCCTCGCGGTCGAGCCCGGCGTCGATGCCATCGACCTCGATGATGAGGATGGCGCCGGCGTCGGTCGGGAAGCCGAACTTGAAGGCCTGTTCGACGGCCTTGATCATCAGGGTATCGAGCATCTCCAGGGCCGCGGGGACGATCCCGGCGGCGATGATGCCGCTGACCGTCTCGGTCGCCTGGTCGACGCTGTCGAAGACGCCGAGCAGGGTCCGGCCCGACTCGGGGTCGCGGGTCAGGCCGACGGTCACCTTGGTGACGACGCCGAAGGTCCCCTCATGGCCGACGATCAGGCCGGTCAGGTCGTAGCCGGGGTTCTCCTCGGTGATGCCGCCGGTCTGCCAGACCGAGCCGTCGGGCAGGACCAGCTCGACGCCCCGGACGTGGTTGACGGTCACGCCGTACTTGAGCGTGTGCGGGCCCCCCGAGTTGGTCGCGACGTTGCCGCCGATGGTGCAGGCCGGCTGGCTCGAGGGATCGGGGGCGTAGTGGAACCCGGTCCCGGCCAGCGCGCGGGTCAGCCAGAGGTTGACGACCCCCGGCTCGACGATCGCGTACCGGTCGCGGGTGCTGATCTCGAGAATCCGCTTCATCCGGGTCAAGCAGATCATCACCCCGCCGCCGACGGCCAGCGTGCCCCCGGCCAAGCTCGTCCCGGCCCCGCGCGGGACGAACTGGACGTCGTGTCGGTTGCAGAGCTTGACCACCTCGACCACCTGCTCCGTCGAGGTCGGGAAGACGACCACGTCGGGAACGCTCTTCTCGAGGACGAAGCCATCGCATTCGTAGACCACCAGCTCGTCGTGGTTGTACATCAGGTTGTCCGCCCCGACGGCTGCGGTCAGGTCGGCCAGGAGGTCTGTGGAGATCTGCGATTCAGAGGTGACGGACATCGGTGGCACGGCCCTCGCTCTCGGGTATGAATAAGATCGAAGGGATACAAGAACCAGCTTAATGACCCTCCGCGCCAGTCGCCACACTCGACAGGCGAGCCGACTTCGGCGCGGCCCTCCTGCGGGACCTGCTGGGGCCTGACACACGGGGACTACACCTCAGCTCCACGGGGGAGGGCCGGGATGTGGAAGTCTCGCAAGGGGTCGAGACTCGATGCAGACCTTCAGACCGGGGTAAGCACCTTTGAAGTAGGTGGGGACACTATCCCACCTTCCAGGGCCTTGCCCAGAACGCATCCCATTGGCCCTTCTCGCTCAAGAACAGGGCGCGGAGGATAGTCCATACGGTGCACTTGGTCCTCGAAGTACGTCACCGTCTCCTCCCATCAGGCATTTCTCACCCTAGGTTGCATTATGATCTGTTTAAAACTTATGTGCTAGGAGTCAATTTTGTTAGGGCCTCTTAGAAACTATTATCCGAAAATGATCCCAACCTCTTTATTTTCGAGACTTCTGAAAGTCTAAAGGACGTTTTTCGGACAGTCTCTTTATAGAGGTTTTTGTCACTTGACACGGCCGGCGGGGCGGAGCATAGTGACCCGTTGGCGAGCGGTGACTTCGTCGCCCATGGGAACTTCCGCGGTACGGCTGCCGGCGGTTGCCCGCGGAGGTCACTTCACTCAGGACAGGCGGTTGGGGGGTGCCGACCGACGGGAAGGTGCACCATTTCGTCATCGACCTCGACGATGCGTTGGCGGATCGCACCAGGGATCCGTAGCAGGGAGTCCCGAGGGATGCCGCAGGGATGCGACGGGGTCGAGGATGATCAACCCGGGATGGCGTTGCCCGGAAACCCGAGTCTGACATCAGATCCGGCGGGTCCTTGTCGCGGCCGACTGGGGGTGGGCGCTCCCTCCGCCCTCGTGCGTGGGAATTGAATTATTCCACATGCTGATACTTGCATTCCCGAACTACACGAGGGAGGAGCATCAATCGTGGCCAAGATGACGTCGATTCAGGCGGCGGTGCACGTGTTGGAGAGTGAAGGGGTGAGCCTGGCCTTCGGCATCCCGGGCGCGGCGATCCTGCCGCTTTACGAGGCGCTCAAGACCAGCCACATCCGGCATGTCCTGGTACGTCACGAGGAGGGGGGGACGCACGCCGCGGAGGGCTACACCCGCGCCGCGTCGGGGAAGATCGGCGTATGCCTCGGCACGTCGGGGCCGGCCGGCACCAACATGGTGACCGGCCTCTACTCGGCGATTGCCGACAGCATCCCGATCCTGTGCATCACGGGACAGGCGCCTCGCGCCAACCTGCACAAGGAGGACTTCCAGGCGATCAACACCTCCTCGATCACGCGTCCGGTGACCAAGTGGTCGACGACCGTGTTGGAGGCCGCGCAGGTGCCCTGGGCGTTCCGGAAGGCCTTCCAGTTGATGCGCTCGGGGAGGCCGGGGCCGGCGCACATCGACCTCCCGCTCGACGTGCAGAAGGAGGTGATCGAATACGACCCGGAGACCGACGGCCCGCTGCCGGTGAGCAAGCCGGCCCCCCACCCGAGGGCCGTCGAGCAGATGCTCGATATGCTCTTCACCGCCGATCGGCCGCTGATCGTGGCGGGGGGCGGGATCATCAACGCTGACGCCTCCGACTTGCTGGTCGAGTTCGCCGAGATCACCAACACGCCGGTCGTGCCGACCTTGATGGGCTGGGGGAGCATCCCCGACGACCACCCGCTCAACGCGGGGATGGTCGGGCTGCAGACGCAGCACCGTTACGGCAACGCGACCTTCCTGGAGAGCGACTTCGTGCTCGGCATCGGCAACCGCTGGGCCAACCGGCACACCGGCAGCCTCGGCGTCTACACCCGCGGGCGCCGGTTCGTGCACGTCGACATCGAGCCGACCCAGATCGGCCGCGTCTTCTGCCCCGACCTCGGCATCGTCGCCGATGCGCGGCTGGCGCTCGAGGCGTTCGTCGACGCGGCGCGCCAGCGCCAGCGGGCGGGGGAGATCCCGACGCGAACCGAATGGCGCGAAGCGGTCTCCGGACGCAAACGGACGATGCTGCGCCGCACCGACTTCGACAATGTGCCGATCAAGCCGCAGCGCGTGTTCCAGGAGATCAATGAGGCGTTCGACCGCGACACGCAGTTCGTCACGGCCATCGGCCTTTATCAGATCGCGTCGGGCCAGTTCCAGCACGTCTACAAGCCGCGGAACTACCTGGTCTGCGGCCAGGCCGGCCCGCTCGGCTGGGAGGTCTCGGCCTGCACCGGGGCCAAGCTCGCCAACCCGGAGAAGGAGGTCGTCGGGATCGTCGGCGATTACTCGCTGCAGTTCCTCTTCGAGGAGCTCGCGGTGGCGGCGCAATACCAGGTCCCGTTCGTCCTGATCGTGCTGAACAATGCCTATCTCGGCCTGATCCGCCAGGCGGAGCGGGCCTACAAGATGGATTACGAAGTCCAGCTCAGCTTCTCCAACATCAACGCCCCGGAGATCGGCGACTACGGCGTTGACCACGTCAAGGCGGCGGAGGCATTCGGGTGCCTGGCGACCCGGGTCTTCGAGCCCGGTCGCATCAGCGAGGCGATCGCCTGGGCGCGCCGAGAATCCGAGCGGCGGCGCGTGCCGGCGCTGGTCGAGGTGATCACGGAGCGGGTCACCAACATCGCGATGGGCCCGGAGATCGACCGGATCACCGAGTTCGAAGAGATCCTCGACGTGCACGATGGGCAGCTCGTGGCCTCCGATAAGCACATCGAGGCCGCCCACGCCGAACCGGCACATGAGCACGCCACACTTGATTAGCGGCAGCTCCACGCAATACGCGATCCGCGGGACGACAAATCATTACGGGTCCCAGGAATGGCCTGCGCGGCCTCATGGATTTCACATCTGAAAGGGGTACGAGGAGGTTTCTCAGACAGATGTCGGGTGGGCCTCGCTGCACTCGGCCCACCCGACACGAAGGCTTCTCGTTCACCCACTGAGAATCCCCGGACCCGGTCCGCTACCCCGAGGGAACGACCATGCCCCGCTTCTCCGCCAATCTGTCCCTGCTCTTCACCGAGATCGGCTTCTTGGACCGGTTCGCCGCCGCGGCGGAGGCCGGTTTCGAGGGCGCCGAGTTCATGTTCCCCTACGGATACGATAAGGGTCGCCTGGCCGACCTGCTGCACGAGCACGGCCTCACCCTGGTGTTGCACAATCTGCCCGCGGGCGACTGGGCCGCCGGCGATCGCGGCATCGCCTGCCTGCCCGACCGGGTCGGAGAGTTCCGCGCGGGGGTTGAGGAGGGGGTCGCGTACGCGACCGCGTTGGGCTGCCCGCGCTTGAACTGCCTCGGCGGCATCGTGCCGCCGGACGTCGACGCGGCGCGCGCGCGGGACACCCTCATCGCGAACCTCGCCTACGCCGCCGAACGTCTCGCCGAGGCCGGCATCGAGCTGCTGGTCGAGCCGGTCAACACGCGCGACATCCCGGGCTTCTTCCCATCTCGCACGGCCCAGGTCCGGGAGATCTTCGACGTGGTCGGCGCGGGCAATCTGCGCCTGCAGCTCGACCTCTACCACACGCAGGTCATGGAGGGCGACCTGGCGCACACGATCGAGACCCTCCTGCCGATCATCGGTCATCTGCAAGTGGCCGACAACCCGGGGCGGCACGAGCCGGGCACCGGAGAGATCAACTTCGGCTTCCTCTTCAAGCTCATCGACGACCTCGGGTATGACGGCTGGATCGGCTGCGAGTATCGGCCGAAGGCGGACACGTCCTCCGGGCTCGGCTGGCTCGCGCCGTACCTCGACCGCGCCAGTCGACGTCACCTCACCGGGAGAGAGTAGCATGAGCGATCTGGGATTCCTTGGGCTCGGCACGATGGGCCGGCACATGGCCCGCCACCTGCAAACCGCCGGCCACCGGTTGTACCTCCGCGGCCGAAATGACGCCTCGCGGTTGCCGCCAGAGCTGCTCGAGCGCGGCGCCGTCGCCTGCCACTCCGGGCGCGAGGTCGCGGAGCGCGCCGAGATCGTCTTCCTCATGGTGCCCGACTCGCCGGACGTCGGGGCGGCCCTCTTCAGCCCCGACGGCGTCGCCGAGGGCCTGTCGCCCGGCAAGATCGTCGCCGACATGAGCTCGATCTCCCCGATCGAGACCAAGAGCTTCGCCGAGCGGATCCGCGCGCTCGGCTGCCCGTACCTCGATGCGCCGGTCTCCGGCGGCGAGATCGGCGCGGAGCAGGCCACGCTCACAATCATGGTCGGCGGCGACGAGCCGACCTTCGAGCGCGTCCTGCCGCTCTTCCGCCTGATGGGCAAGAATATCACGCTGGTCGGCGGCAACGGCGACGGCCAGACGACCAAGGTGGCCAATCAGATCATTGTCGCGCTGACGATCGAGGCGGTCGCCGAGGCGCTGCTGTTCGCCTCGAAGGCGGGGGCGGACCCGGCCAAGGTGCGGGCGGCTCTGCTCGGCGGCTTCGCCTCGTCGCGCGTCCTCGAAGTGCACGGCGAGCGCATGATCAGGCGCGCGTTCGACCCCGGATTTCGCATCGAGCTTCATCAGAAAGACCTCAATCTCGCGCTCGCCGGGGCGCGGGCGCTCGGGCTCAGCTTGCCGAACACGGCGAGTTGCCAGGAGCTGTTCAACGCGTGCGCCGCGCGGGGCGGTGCGAAGTGGGACCACGCCGCCCTCGTCCGTGCGCTCGAGTGGCTCGCCAACCACGAGGTCGCGCCCGAGGCGTAACCCCCCGGTGGTCGATCCGTCAAGTCGTCTGGTACCGGGGACGGCCGCGATCCCCGGTCGGCGTCGGGGCCGGAGTCGTTGGTATCGGCCCCGGACGAACGGGCGGCGATGTCCTTTCCATGGCTGGGGACCGCCGCCACCCAGGTCCCTGCATTGCACACTCCTCACCAAACCTCAACCTCATCGAGCGGCTCTGGAAGATCGTCAAGAGAGAGGTCCTGTCCTGCGGGTACTATGAGGATTTCGCGCGGTTCAGAGCGGCGATCGTCGACTGTCTGGATCAAGTTGAAGGCGAGCACACGTCAGCGATCGAGTCCCTGCTGACGCTCGATTTCCAGAACTTCGATGAGCCTCAAATCCTAGCCGCGTAGACATAGATACTTTTCCGCTCTCCAATTTCCTCCCTTCTCCATGTCTCCGTGAGGTGTCCCCTCCTTTGATCATACTCTGGAGGCGGTCGCGAGAGCGCCTCTGAGCGAGTGGTCGGCGCTGGCAATGAACCTTCAAGTTCGTGGCGAAACTGACCATGACGAGGCAGGAACCTCGGCGTGGAAGGAAACACCACAATGAGGAGAACGGAGAGATCAGCTCAACGGCGGCCACCAGCCGCCTCCGGCTCTCCACGAAGAGCGCAGTCCCCGGATCAATCGAGGCCACCGCGACCTCGACGTCGGGCTCACTCCGGTCCATCTCCCTCGGAGTTGAAGAGGCCGACGAATCGGAGGCAGTCGCCTCCGCCGGCCACTCCCGGACGCCGACATCGGGGCGCCCTGCGGGACCGCCAGCATCGGGGCGGAGCCGATGTAGGTGCGATAGCCGGCCGGCAGGCGTGGTTTCGCCCAGCGGAGCAGCTCGGTGATCCGGAGGTGATGCATCCCCTCCCAACCCGCCTCATCGCTCCAGTCGTGCATCGGCATGCGTCGTCCCCAGCTTCAATGATGCTCGGCTCCATCATCCCGACCGCGTCACCAATTCGCCAGTATTTGCCGCGCTCCGGCCATCATCCTCCCGATCCGTCGGACCCGCCGCGCGTGACCTAGACTCGCCATAGCGGGTGTTGTTGCGATCGCGTGGTCATCGGGGACCGGGAGGCGGGCATGGAGTGGACGCGTCGACTCACGCCGGGGGTGCCGGACCTAGTCTTCGGGCTCGTCCTGGTCCTGGTCTTGATTGGAGGCCGAACAGGGTTCTTGAGCGACCCCGGCACGTTCTGGCACGTCCGGCTCGGTCGCGAGATCGCGCGCACGAGGGACGTCCCGCGTTATGACGCGCTGACGTCCAGCCGCGACCGCGTCGCGTGGGTGGACCAGTCGTGGGCGTTCGACCTGACGCTGGCGTCGGTGGTCGATCGCTGGGGGTGGTCGGCGGCGATCGCGGCGACGGCCCTGGGGCTGGCGGCGCTCTACGGCGCCCTGG
>JAFANO010000736.1 GCA_019232645.1 Planctomycetaceae bacterium
CACCGAGAAGAGGTTTCCCCCACTGCCCAGAGGAGAGCCGTCCGACCCCGCCAAATGCGGCGAATTCGAGGACATCGGACGTCGCCGGCCCGATGATGAATCCGGGGTGAAGTGCCTCGGCTGCTGCTGCTCTTTGGCAATTCGGATGAGGGTCAGACCGGTCCCCGAGGCGAGGTGCACTGTCGGGGGCCCAACGCCGCCGCGTCGAACGGAGCGACCTGCCGCATGCGGGCATGCGAACCTACCCTCATGGCTGCATGAAGGCATGACCCCGCGGGGGAGCGGTGATTTCCCGAGCCACCCGGCGCGTCGAGTGAATCCAACGCGATGCGCCGACCGAGTCGCGATGCCGCTGCGCGACACCCCAATATCATGAAGGCTGGGTCCATCGTATGCGTGTTTCGGACGCAGGCCAACTTTCAGAGCGAGGCGTCATGTCGCGCCGAGCGAACCCAACCCGGCGCGCCGAGCGAACCCAACGTCGAGGCAGAAGTCCTGATCAGGACGAGAGATACAACCGCGCTGAGCGAACCCAATGCGCCACGTCGAGCGAGTCGCCATACTGCTTCGCGGCACCCCGATCCAGGAAAGGGAGACTTTCGAGGCAACTCAACTCTGCGTGCCGAGCGAACCCAACGCTGTCGCGCCGAGCGAACCCAACCTCGGAGCGCAAGTCCCGTGCTCGACGGTGGAAATGGCGACGCCGAGCGAACCCATTGCCGGGGTGGAAAGCGCGGTGGGGGCGGGGGGACTCGACGTCGAGCCCCGGGGCCTGGGCCGTCGGCCCGGGGACTCGACGACGGGCCTCCGGCCACCCGGCCCGTTCGCGCCGAGGGTGGTCGTTCCGACTCATCTTCGACAGCACATAGTAGCATGTCCAGGAACGGCAAGGAATTAACGCGAATTTCCGCGGCCCCGAAAATCATGAATCCTCGTACGGATGTCGGGGAGCGTTTCTATTCAATAGCGAACTGAACGTGTCGGCCGTCGAGCCAAGGAATCGGCGTCGGCTCGCGATCGAGTACGGCCTCTCGCGGGATCGAGTTGTGGCTTCGCCGGTCGAAGCACACGATGATCGCCTGGTCGGTCGCCTCGATGACGCCAGCGGTCTCGACGAAGAGGCGGTACAACTGCTTGGGGTCGGCTTTCTCGTAACCCCGCAGGTGCTTGCCGAGCCAACGGTAGCAGCCGTCGGCCAAGACGGTCAGCGTCGCGTCCCAGTCCACTTTGAGCCGGACCTCGCTCGCCAAGCAGTCGAGATGAAGGAAGTTCACGCTGATCCCCAAGCCGTCTTCCACGCGGTTGCGCCCGGCGTAGCGGATGATCAGATTCCGGGCGGTCTCGTCGAAGTGGTTCGAGAGGAACAGGGTCGGTCTTTCGCGGCCCTGGCCGTTGTCGAATGAAGACGGCGGACGGAGACGGCGCACGAGTGTGCCGGATTCCAGATCAGGAGGCCTCGGCAGCCTTGACTGCCGCCCCCAGTTGCTCGAGGTCGGGGTTGATCAAGGTCTCGTTGTTGATCCGGATCGTGGGCATGACGCGCTTGCCGCCGTTCAGGCCGGCGATGTAGTCGTTGTACTCGGGATTTTCATCCACGTCCTTGAACTCGTACGCGATCTGTCGCTCGTCGAGATAGTGCATGGCGTGGCGGGTATCGGGGCAGCCGCGCGACCCGTAAATAGTGACATTGGCTTGACGCATCGGTGCTTCCTCAAGTTCGAATGCGGATCGGGAAACGGCGCGGGGTAGGGTACCGACGTGGCCTCCCGTCCCGAGAGGTTTCGTTGCAATTGACGCGCCCGCGTCGGGCTCATCCGCCGACCGCGGCGGTGATCTTCTCCAGGGTTGCCTCGCTCGGCTCGCGCGTCCCCTTGCACTTGGGATAGTTGGCGCAGCCGAGGAAGTAGCCGCGACGGCTGCTCCGGACGGTCATCGCGCCGCCGCAGCTCTCGCAGGTCTCCTCGACGGTGATCGTCTTCAGGATATCGGCCTTCGGGTTCGCCGGGGGTCTCAGGGCGTCGCCCAGCTGCTCCTTGAGTTCCTCGGGGATCGGCGCGGTGCTCCGGCACTTGGGATAGTTGAGGCAGCCGAGGAACGCGCCGCGGCGGCCGTGCTTGACCCCCATCGGGCCGCCGCACTTGGCGCAGGTGACCTCGACCTTGACCGGCTGGATCGGCCGCCCCTGGTCGTCCACCGGCATCGTGTTCCGGCACTTGGGGTAGCCCATGCAGCCGAGGAAGTTGCCCCGCGTGCCTTGTCGCAGGGCCATCGGCTTGCCGCACTTGGGGCAGCGGTGCTCGGTCTCGACGGCCGAGGGGACGGGGTTGCCCTGGTCGTCGATGTTGAACGACTCCTTGCAGGACGGGTAGCCCGAACAGGACAGGAACGGCCCGCGCTTGCTCTCGCGGCGCATCAGCGGCTTGCCGCACTTGGAGCAGCGGTGCTCGGTCTCGACGGCCGCCGCGCGGGGCTGGCCGTCGATCGGCCGGGTCGCCTTGCACTCGGGATAGCGCGAGCAGCCCAGGAAGGCGCCGGTCTTGCTGAACTTCTCCTCCATGAGGGCCCCGCACTCGTGGCAGGTCTCCGACGTCAGGATCTTGACCTTCTCCATCCGCGTCTTGGCCAGCGCCAGCTCGTCCTGGAACGGGTGGTAGAACTCGTCGAGCACCTTGACCATGTCTTCCTTGGCCGTCGCGATGTCGTCGAGCTCGTCCTCCATGTGCGCGGTGAATTTCAGGTCCATGATCTTGGGGAAGTGCTGGACCAGGAGATCGGTCACGACGATCCCCAGGTTGGTGGCGTGGAACCGCCGTTCCTTCTGCTCGACGTACTTGCGGGCCTGGATCTTCTGGATGATGTCGGCGTAGGTGCTGGGGCGGCCGATATTCTCCTTCTCCAGCGCCTTGATCAGGGCCGCCTCGGTGTACCGGGGTGGGGGCTGGGTGAAGTGCTGCGTCGGCTCGAGGGCGAGCAGGTCGAGCGCCTGCCCGGCGGCGAGCGTCGGCAGCAGCGCGTCTTCCTGCTTGCCGGCCGGGGGCAGCGCCCGGCGGTGGCCGTCGAATTTCTGGACCTTGCCCTGCGCCTTGAAGACCCCTTCGCCCGCGGCGATCACGACGTTGGTGACCGCGAAGACGGCCGGGGTCATCTGGCTGGCCACGAACCGGCGGTAGATCAACTGGTAGAGCTTGAACTGGTCGATCGAGAGCTTGGTCCGGATCCGCTCGGGGGACAGGCTCAGCTCGGTCGGCCGGATCGCCTCGTGCGCCTCCTGCGCCGACTTGCCCGCGGCGTAGCGGTTCGGCTTCTCGGGCAGGTAGCGGTCGCCGTACTCCCCTTTGATCAGGTCGCGGACGTTGCTGATGGCCTCGTCCGAGACGCGAAGGCTGTCGGTCCGCATGTAGGTGATCAGGCCGACGGGGCCCGAGCCGTCGACGTCGATCCCCTCGTACAGCTCCTGCGCGATCTTCATCGTCCGCGCCCCCGAGAACCGGAGGCGGATCGCGCCCTGCTGCTGGAGCGTGCTGGTCTTGAACGGCGGGTCGGCCTTGTCGAGCTTCTCGACCTCCTCGACGGAGGTGACGGCGTACGAGGCCTCCGCCAGCGCGTCGTGGATGGCGCGGGCCTCGGCCTCGGCCTTGGCCTCGAACTTGGCCCCCTGCCACTCGGTCAGCAGCGCCTCGAACCGGTCCGACTCGGCCGTCGAGCCCGCCGGGGCGAGCGTCGCGGTGATCTTCCAGTATTCCTCCGAGACGAACGCGCGGATCTCCTTCTCGCGGTCGGCGATCAGCCGGACGGCGACCGATTGGACTCTGCCGGCGCTGAGGTGCCGCGCGACCTTGCTCCAGAGCAGCGGGCTGAGCTGCCAGCCGACGAACCGGTCGAGGAACCGTCGCGCCTGCTGGGCGTTGACCATGTCCATGTTGATCGGGCCGGCGTGGCCGAACGCCTCCTTGACGGCCCGCTCGGTGATCTCGTGGAACGTGACCCGCCGGACCCGCTCGTCGGGGAGGTTGAGCACCTCCCGCAGGTGCCAAGCGATCGCCTCCCCCTCGCGGTCGGGGTCGGTCGCCAGGTAGACCGTGTCGGCCTTGTCCGCCTCGCGCTGCAGCTCGCCGAGGACGTTCTTCTCGGCCGTCACCTCGTAGGTCGGCGCGTAGCCGTGCGCGACGTCGATGCCCATGTCCTTCCCCTTCTTGGGGAGGTCGCGGACGTGCCCCTTGCTGGCCTTGACCACGAAGCCCGAGCCGAGGAACTTGTTGATCGAGTTGGCCTTCTTGGGGCTCTCGACGATCACCAGCGACCGCCCGCCGCCCCCCTCGGACGCGGGGCCCTGCTTCGGCGCCTTGGTCTTGGCCCGGGCCGGCGCGGCGCGCTTGACGGTCTTGGTGTCGGGACACGCCTCACCCTTGCGGGACGTCGACTTGGCGGACTTGCGAGCCACGGTATCTTCCTATCCTCTGTCCATCGGGGCACTTTGGTTGCCCGCGCGGGTCGCCCCGGGGCCCCGCCGTGCCCGGACGGGAGGTCCTGTTTGCAATTGTCCTGGCAACGAATCCTGCTACACTACGGATTGGGCCGGCTTCCCGGCCCGCGCTCTTCAAATAGCTAGGGTATACGGGGCGTGTCAAGGGGGAGGCCGTCGCCGCCACCCGGACGGCCTGGTCTTGAGCTCGAGGAACTCCATGCCGTTCGCCGTCTTTCGACGCCACCAACGGAAGCTGCTCGCCATCTTCGCGATCCTGGCGATGTTCGGCTTCGTCCTGGCCGACTCGCTCCCGAGGTTGCTCAGCGGGGGCTACGGGGGCCGGAACCAGAACCCCCCGGTCGTCACGCTTTATCATAGGACGGTCTACCGCGGCGAACTCAACCAGATGGCCCAGCAGCGGAACGTCGCCAACTTGTTCATGGCGCAGTTGCTGGGGCGAGCCCCCTTCGGCGACCTCAAGGACCGGTCCCTGGTCGACGCGCTGATCCTCCAGCACGAGGCCGATCGTCTTGGCATGCCGACCGGCCCGGAAGTGGGTCGCGAATGGCTCAAGCAGACGTTCGGAGAGCTCATGAACCGCGAGACGTTCGAGGCCATCCTCAGCCGCCTCGGCCGGCAGGTCAGCGGTGAGCAGGTCCTCAGCGATATCGCCGGCCAGGTCCGGCTGCTCAAGGTCCGGCAGCTGCTGGGCGGCCCGCTGGTGACCCCACTCGACGTCTTCCAGGCCTACCGCGACCAGAACGAGCGCGCCTCGGTCCGTGCGGCCAGCTTCCCCGTCGAGGACTTCCTCGCGAAGGTCCCCGACCCGTCGCCGTCGGAGCTCGAGGCGTTCTTCGATCGATATAAAGACGTCCTGCCCGACCCGGCCCGCGACACGCCCGGATTCAAGGTGCCCCGCCAGATCCGGGTCGAGATCCTCTCGATTGATGGCAACGCCCTGGCGCGCAGGATCAAGGAGACTCTGACTGAACCCGAACTCCTCAGTTATTACGAGAACCGCAAGTCGGAGTTCAAACAACCGTCGGAATTCCCCGGCGAGATCTTCGCCGGGCATCCCGAGCTGACGCCCCCCCGGTACCAGTCGTTCGCCGAGGTCCGGCCCTACCTGGCCACCTCGCTCGCCGAGGAGAAGGCGCAGGCCGAGATCGTCAGCAAGTTCGAGAAGATCAAGGATGAGGTGATCATCCCCTTCTCCGACACGTATCACGACGCCCTCGACGAGATCAAGGAGGCCAAGAAGGAGGGCAAGACCCCGCGGGCGACCCTGCCGAGATTCGAGCCCCTGAAGCACGTGGCGCAGCGGGAGGGCCTCGAGTACGACGATTCTCCGCTCCTGACGCGCGAGCAGGCCGAGCGCTACGGTGAGGTCGCCGGCGCCGAGGTCGGGCTGTCCCGGCTCAGCGGCGGGCCCAAGTTCGCCGCCGAGATGTTCGACCCCAAGGCGACCCTGTTCGAGCCGGAGGAGTTGACCGACGTCCTGGGACGCCGCTACCTCGTGCGCAAGGTCGAGGATCACGAACCGCGGGTCCCCTCGCTCCAGGAGGTCCGCGCCGAGGTCGTCCACGCCTGGAAGGTGGAGAAGGCACGCCCCCTGGCCGAGCAGGCCGCGCGCGAGTTCGCCGACCAGGTCCGCGGCGGCGGCGGCCAGATCAAGGGAGACGTCGTGCAGGGGCGGCCGGTGATCACCACTGACCCGATCACCAAGCTCCAGCCCGGCTTCCCGATCCCCGGCCAGTTGTTCGAGACCGGACCGCCGACCGCGACCGAGATCCCTCAGATCCCCAACGCGGGCGAGGCGCTCCGTGATGCCTACTTCGACCTCCAGAACGGCGCGGTGGCCGTCGCGCCCAACCAGCCGCGGACCGTCTATTACGTGATGACGCTGAACTCGCGCGACCCGGCGAAGTTCCAGTCCCTCTATACCCCCAACGGCGAATCCCTGCGCTATCAGCGCGAGGCGCGGGGCGAGGCGTATCGCCGCCGTGAGGCCGAATGGATGGCCCAGCTCCGCACCGAGGCCGGCCTGAAACCCGACTGGGTCCCCAGCGACGAGGCGAACCGCGCCGCCCGCGAGGGGTGAATCGTGACTCACTGGGGTAACCGGGGGTTCTACCGTGCCAGGGACGTCAGCATGTTGATGTAAGGCAGGAGCACGGCCAAGATGATGAACAGGACGACCCCGCCCAGGAAGATCAGTAGGAGCGGCTGGACCAGTTGGCCGAGGTTCCTGACCATGTGGGAGACCTGTTCCTCGTAGCTGTCGGCCAAGCGTTCGAGCGCCTCGGGGAGCATACCGGTCTCCTCACCCGTGTTGACGACGGCGATGACGTCCGCGCCGAAGCGATGCGAGGTCGCGAGGGCCTCGCCGAGCTCGCCCCCCTCCATGACGTGCGTTCGGGCGCCTCGGAGGATCTGGCGGATCGGGCTGAGCTGCACGACCTCGGAGGTCAGAGCGAGCGACGTGCCGATATCGACCCCCGAGCCGAGCAGTGTCGCCAGCGTCCGCGCGAACCGCGTTGTGTCGAGCTTCCACAGGAGCAGGCCGAGGACCGGGACGTAGAGCACCAGCTCGTCCATCGCCCGCCGGCCGGCCGACGTCTTGTAGAGCCGGTAGACGAGGAAGGGACCGCCGAAGAGGACCAGGGGGAACATCCACCAGCCGATCCCTTGCACGAAGCCGCTGAGCCAGAGCAGCGCCCGGCTCGGGAAGGGGAGCGTCGCGTTGGGGCCGGCGATGTCCTTGAGCATCTGGGCGAACATCGGCAGGAGCCAGGTCGTGAGCAAGGCCACCACGCCCGATGCGATGATCAGGACGATGCTGGGGTAGATCAAGGCCGAACGCGCTTGGCGGATCAGGCGCTCGCGGAACTCGTAATGGCGTGCGAGGACGCGGAGGGTCTCGGGCAGGCCGCCCCGAGCCTCGGCGACCTTGACCATGCTGAGGAAGCGCGGGTCGAACGCCGGCGGCTCGCGGGCGACGACCTCGTCGAACGACTCGCCCGAGTGCACCCCCACTGAGAGCCGGCCGATCACCGGCCCGAGCGCCGTCCGCGCGAACTGCGATTCCAGGCTCGAGAGCGCCTTGAGGATGTCCACCCCCGCGTCGAGGTACGACGCGAACTGCCGGCAGAATGCCACCAGGAGCCCGTTGTTGACCCGACCGAATAGGACCCGTTCCCACACGCCTGGCTTCACGTCGAAGACGACCGGCTTCTCGCACGTCCGGCTCGAGGAGGCTTTCGTCGGGCTGGGTTTCCAGACGTTCGGCTCGCTACCGGGCCCGCCCGACCTCGGCGATGACGGACGATCGCCCGGAGGCTTGCGCCGGCGCGGGGGCAGGCGGTCTTCCGCGTCTCGACTCATGAGGGGCCACTCCCCCGCAAGTCCGGCCGAAGAGTCGGTCTTGCGCAAGCATCGGCCTTTTCCCAGGGGTCCCATTATCGTAACGGGGACGAGGGCTTGCAACGCGTCGACGGACCGACCGCGATGCCGGGAACGACGACCTGTGGGCCTTTGCGCACCTGGTGCTCTCGCGCGGAGTTCGGGATCGAGTCGCAACGGAGCAGAAATCATCGCGAAGCCGTCCAATTCGCTGGTCAGCAGCACGTCGCCGATGGCTCCAAGCCCGTCGAATCGGTAGTGGCGAATGTGGATCGTCACGGCCGTCCTGGCAGGCGTCCCGAAGTCTCGACTTCCTCGGTCGCGCCAATATTGCAGTTGCGGTATATTTCACCCGATCCGGGAGCGAGGGACCGAAAAAACCTTGAAGATTTTCGAATCACGGATTTTTTGCAATCGCAGCATTTTTCGCTTGACTGGGAAGCCTTATCCATTAAGGTAGGAGGAGAAAGCCGGTCGATGAAGCAAGGGAGATATCCCGAGCCGATCGGCGCCGAAGGTGCCTGATCCACAGGGTGGGCCGGAGAGTTTTTCTGCGGCCGGGCCAGAAGGGAGGTTGACAATGGCAACGATACCGGTCGTCGCGCAGCATCGGGCGGAGCCGACCTCCTGCCAGCTCGCCGACGTCGATCGCCTGGCTGAGGAGCTGAGGCGGGAGCGGCCCGAGTTGGGGCTTCATGAAGAGTTCCGGCCGCTGCTTCCCGGGATGCTGGAGGACGCGCCCACGCTCCACCTGGACGACCTGAGTGAGATCCCGATGGTGGACCGCGACGGGCCCATCATGTTCATGCAGGAACGGGCCTGCCTGCGCGCCGGCGAGGGCGATCTCATGGCTTGCAGCGCTCCGCCGGTCGCCGGGTTCGGTTCGTATGTGCGAGACCGGCTCGGCCTGGGCTCGATCGAGTGGCTCAACCCGCCGCCTCCCCGGAGCAACACGCTGCGGCTGGCCTACGCCTGCTGGGAGGACCGGGCCACCCGGCATCGGCTCGTCCACAAGCTCCGTCGGGGCGAGCTGACCTATCTCCACCCCCACATGGGGACCGTCTCGGTCTGGGTCCTGGCGGCGCTGCTCCATCGCGCCAGCCGTCGACCGGTGAAGGTGATCGCACCGCCGCCGGGGGTGACCCGCTGGGCCAATCACAAGGTGGCCTTTGCCGAGACGGTGACGCGGCTGTTCGGCCCGGAGTGGCGGCCGCGAACCGAGGCCGCCGACAACTATGCCACGCTGTCCCATCGGGTCGCCGCCCTCGCGACCACGTCGCGGATGCTCGCATTCAAGCTGCCCGATTCGGCCGGTGGCCGGGGCAACGTCGTGCTCGACGCCGCCCCATTCCGCCGCATGCCGCTGCGCGCGATCCGCACGGAGCTCAAGGAGCGGCTCCGGCCCCTCGCGTGGTCGGGGAGCGGCCGGCTGCTGATCGAGAGCTGGGAGAGGGATGTCCTGTGTGCCCCGTCTGCCCAGCTCTGGATCCCGCCGTTGGCTCAGGGACCGCCTGTGGTCGAAGGGCTGTTCGAGCAGATCCTGGTCGGCCGCGAGGGCTGCTTCCAGGGCTGCACCCAGGCGAACCTGCCCGAAGCGCTGGACCGCGAGATGACCACTCGCGCCTGGCTGCTGGCGGCGCTCTTCCAGCGCCTCGGGTACGTGGGCCGCTGCTCCTTCGACCTGCTGTTGGTGGGCGACAGCCTTGACTCCGCCCGGCTGAAGTTTATCGAGTGCAACGGCCGCTGGGGAGGGACCTCGGGCCCGATGACGCTCATGAACCGGCTGTTCGGCAGTTGGACCGCCCAGCCGTTCGCGGCGCTGAAGTGCCAGATGCCGGGGCTGGACCGCCTGCGATTCCTCGACCTGCTGGAGGGCCTCGGGCCCGACCTGTACGATCGCCGCACCGGCCGGGGCTGGATCCTCGTCTACAACCCCGGCCAGCTCGTCAGCCTGTCCAGCATCCAGTACCTCGCCCTGGGCCCCACCTGGGACGAGGCGGTCCGACGGGCGAATGTCGAGGTCCCGGAACGGTTGCGGCGGCTGACCCGATCGTGGCGCGAACCATTCGGAGGGATCATTGACTCCGCAGCTTACGAGGCGCCGACCAGAAGTACGCCGATCCCGGCTTTTTGTCCCCTTACGATTCAAGTACCTGATCCGACTTATCCCAATTACACCGGCTAATAACGCCCTGAACGAGCCATCCTTCATTTCGCGGCATCCGGACCAATGAAAATGGGAGGGCGAATGCATTTCTTGGTCTGTCTTTCTATCCACCTGCTACGGTAACGACAGACAAGGCCCAGGTGCACCTGGAGATCGAGAGGCTCCTGGAGGAGAAGGAGGCCCCAAGAGGGGGGATGGATTGTTGTCCCGATGGTGAATGTGCTCGAGGTGCATCTGGCCCTCTCCGGCCGCATGCGGCAACCGGCCCGGAGGGATGAGTCGAAGCTGTCCAGGCCGAGCGGGGCTTTCGAGGGAACGACGGCGATTGCAGGTCCTTCCCTCCGGGAAATAGCTTGACGCGGCTTCTCATTTTTCATACATTTTAAAGAGACTTTACTTGAGCTTGCTCAGGGTGGGCATGTTCAAGGAGGCTACGACGGCCCCGTTCTGCAAATGGTTGCAGAAGCGGGGTTTCATTTCGCGCCCCCCTCGACCGAAGAAGTTTTGACCGACGGATCTGAAGCAAAGGTCCG
>JAFANO010000777.1 GCA_019232645.1 Planctomycetaceae bacterium
GTGGTCTTCCATCTGGCGGCCGCCGTCGGCGTCAAGCTGATCGTCGAGAGCCCGGTCCGGACGATCGAGACGAACGTGCACGGCACGGAGGTCGTCCTGGCGCAGGCCGCCAAGAAGAAGAAGAAGGTGCTGATCGCCTCGACCTCGGAGGTCTACGGCCTGAGCGACCAGGTCCCGTTCCGCGAGGACGGCAACCTGGTGATGGGGGCGACGACCAAGGGGCGCTGGAGCTACGCCTGCTCCAAGGCCATCGACGAGTTCCTGGCGCTGGCCTACTGGCGCGAGAAGCGGCTGCCGACGGTCATCGTCCGGCTCTTCAACACGGTCGGCCCGAGGCAGACGGGCCAGTATGGCATGGTGATCCCGACCTTCGTCGAGCAGGCGCTGGCGGGCCGGCCGATCACCGTCTTCGGCGACGGCTCGCAGTCGCGCTGCTTCGCCCACGTCGCCGACGTGGTCGACGCCCTGATCCAGCTGATGGACCATCCCGACGCCGTCGGCCAGGTCTTCAACATCGGGTCGACCGAGGAGGTGACCATCGCGGCCCTCGCCGAGAAGATCCGGAGGCTGACCGATTCCCGCTCCGAGATCGTGTTCGTCCCCTACGAGGAGGCCTACGAGGCGGGCTTCGAGGACATGCCGCGCCGGGTCCCGGACCTCACGAAGCTCGGCGCATTGGTGGGCTTCCGGCCGGAGCGGACGCTCGACGAGATCCTCGAGGACGTCATCGCCTCCTTCCGGGGGACCCGGTCGACCCTGCTCCGGCCCCCCGCCGTGGCCCACCCCTCGCTGAGGGTCTCGGCCGAAGCCTGAGCGCCGCGTGCCGACCGGATCGACCCGCCGTCGCGCCGTCGGCGGCTACATACCGAACCAGAACCAGGACACGACCGTCCGCCAGAGCGCCCAGAGACCCGCCAGGATGATCACGAAGCCCAGGATGAAAAGCGCCAGCGGCATCAGGGGGGTGAGGAGACCGATCAGGAGGGCGAGCGCCCAGACGGCAATCCAGGCCCGGATCAACAATCCCATGAGGTTGGTGAATCCCAGCCTGGCCATGACCGACCGGAACTTGGCCGCGGCGGCGGCGACCTCGTCGGCCGGGCCGTAGGCGTAGGATGGTCGCGCCTCGCGGGGCCGGGCCGGCTTCTGGTCGGGGCGGACGGTGGCCGCCGCGAGGGCCTGCCGTGAGCGACCGATGAGCTCCTCGGCGCCGATCGGGTCGGCCGGGATCATCCCCTCGGCCTTGGTCAGCAATGTCTCGGCCGTCTCGATCTCCTTCGGGTGGGAGACGGTCGAGAGGCCGGCCTCGGCGGACTGGTCGAACGACTTCCGCAACGCGGCCAACTCGCGCTGACCCGCCTTCAAGGCGTCGCGCGCCTGCTCGTGCCCCCGGTTGAGGCGGTCGAGCCGTTCCTTGCACGAGTTGGACTGGCGGATCAGCTCGTCGATGTTGCCCTCCTCCAGCAGCTTCCTGGCCTCCTCCGCCTGCTTGATCGCCAGTCCCGAGTCGGCACGGAGGAGCTTCTGCGCCTGATCCCAGACCTCCATGGCCTTGAGCCAGCGGTCCCAGAGGCGGTTCAGGTCGGCCTCGACCTCGTTGTAAAGGGCCAGCGTGGCGCCGGACAGCGGCGCCGTGAAGTCGGGGTCGGTGGCCGGCAGCGTCTTGTGCCGCTGCCGCAGGGCGTCGAGCTGATCCATCAGGGCGACGGCCTTGTCGCGGAAGGCCTGGAACTGCTCTGCCACGATGCCCTGGAGGTGGCGCTTGCGGTAGTAGAGCAGGCCGAGTGCCGCGAGGCCCCCCAGGCCGAGGGCCCCCAGCAGGGCCAGGGGCACGGTGCGGGTGTAGAGCCGGTGCCGGTCGAGCCGCACCCGGGCCTCGTCCCGCACCCGGGTCATGATCGCCCCGGCGGAGGTCAAGGCGTCGAGGGCCTTGCGATCGTCGGTGCCCGCGTCCGCACGGGCGGCGGCCGCCTGCTTGCGTGCCCGCTCCCAGTCCTCCTCGATGTCGCCCAGCGGCGCCCCGGCGCGGCGGGCGCGGCCGAGCTCGGCCGCGGTCGACTGCTCCAGCGCCGTGACCGCCTTGGCCTTCTGATCGACCTGGCTGCGGAGGTCCTTGTCGCGCGCGGCGATCCACCGGTCAATCTGCGCGACCAGCACGCGCAGTCCCTGTGCATAGTCGCCGGCCCGCGCGTAGGGGGAGAAGTATTGGGACAGCAGGTCGCGCTCGATGTACGGGTCGCGGAACCCGTAACGCTCCCGGAGTTCCTCACCCCCCCTGACGAAGATCTTCCTGTTCTCGATATCGACCACGATAATCACCGAGCGCCGCCTGTCGAACTTCAAGCCTTTCTGTCGCGCCTGGTCCTCCCAGCGCTCGACGAGCGCTTCCAGGTAGTCATGAGTGGCCCGCCGACCCGGCCCGGCCGAGCGGAGGATCACGACGTAGTAAGTCTGGGGGGATGCGCGCTCGAGGTGGGCGATCTCGTCGCGGAGCGATCGGTACTCGTCGTCGACGCCGATGACGTACACCCGCT
>JAFANO010000016.1 GCA_019232645.1 Planctomycetaceae bacterium
CTGACCCCGGCCCCGGCCGAGCCGGGCACGGCCCCGAGCCTGAATCCCCCCGGCGACGGCGACGAGTCGCCGGCGCGGCCCGGGTCCGAGACGGCGGCTCGTCTCGCCCCCGCGCCAACACCCGCGCCGGCACCGGCGCCCCCGCCCGTCCTACCCTCGCCCTCGCCGTCGCCGTCGGTGCCGACGGCACCGGCCGAAAGGGGGGACGTCCTGGGGTCCGGCCCCGAATCGACGTCGCCCTTACTGGCATTGCCCGATCCTTCCGGCCCGTCCGCCTCGACCGTGCCGCCCGGCGGAGGCACCCCGGTCGAATCGTCGGGCCCTCCGTCGCTCCCGAGCCCGACGCCGGTGACTCCGCCCGAGGCCTCGACGGCCTCCCCCGCCCCGGTGCAGGCCCCTCGGCGGCTGAGCGTGCTCGGCAACCTCTTCAATGCGATCGGCCTGAAGCGCCGCTGAGGAGATCTCCGTCGGCGGTCATCCATCGACCCGCGGGACGCCACCAGGAGGAGGTGCCCCGCGGGCCTTTTCGTTCTTTGGAGCACCGTGTCGTCGGTCATGAGAGGTCGCGGGGTGGTCTGGAAAGAGCCCCGGGCGGGGCCGGTAGGGGATCGCCAAAGAATCGGCCGGCATGCCACAATCAAAGAGGTTCGGCGACGAAATTGCTTGTGATGGCGCCGGAGATGATCCTTGGATCCCCGAGGGCTTTCGACGGATGCGGATGTCGCGCTGGCTGCTCGCCCTGGCCCTGTCGGCCGTCGCGCTGGGCGCGGCGGCCTGGTTGTTCGTGTCGATCGGCGAGATGCACGACCGGCTCGCCCGGCATTCGGGGACGCTGGCGCTGGTGTTCCTGGCCCTCGTCGGCGCGGTGGCGGTTGCCTCGGCGGCTGCGGCGGTCCGGCTCTTCTGGGTCCTGGGCCGTACCGATCCTCGCCCCATCAAGCCCCCCGAAGACGTCATCCGCGCCGCCGAGGTCCAGGCCCAGGAGGCCGAGGGCGTCATCACGAAGGTCCGCGACGAATCGGTCCGGGCGGACCTCAACGCCGAGCTGGCGACGCTGCGCGTGGATCGCGAGCGGCGACGGTTCCACGTCGTCGTCTTCGGGACCGGCTCGGCGGGCAAGACCTCGCTGATCAACGCGCTGCTGGGCCGGGACGTCGGCGCGACCGAGGCCGTGATGGGGACCACGCGTCACGGCGAGGAGCACACGCACACCCTCGAGGGGGTCGAGGGGACCGTCCTGCTGACCGACACGCCCGGCCTCTCCGAGTTCGGCCAGGGAGGGGCCATGCGCGAGGCCGAGGCCCGCGACCTCGCCGCGCGGGCCGACCTGCTCCTGTTCGTCGTCGACCACGACCTGATCCGCGCCGAGTATGAGCCCCTGACGGCGCTGGCGAGGCAGGGGAAGCGATCGATCGTCGTGCTCAACAAGGTGGACAGGCTGGTCGACCAGGACCGCGACGCGATCCTGGCGAAGCTCCGCGAGCGGCTGACGGGGATCGTCCCGCGGGACGATGTCGTCCCGGTCGCCGCCGCGCCCCGGCCGACGCTGGTCCGGGTCACCCAGCCCGACGGCTCGGTCCAGACGGTCTACGACGTCGAGCCCCCCGACCTGGGCGCGCTCGAGGATCGGATCGCCGCCATCCTCCGCCGCGAAGGGGACGTCCTCCGCGCCGGCAACCTGCTGCTCCGGGCCCACCTGCTGGGCAAGAAGGCGCAGGAGCAGATCGCCCAGGAGCGCCGCGAGCGGGCGCAGGCGGTCGTCGACAAGTTCCAGTGGATCACCGCGGGCACCGTCTTCACCAACCCGATCCCCGCGCTCGACCTGCTGGCCAACGGCGCGGTCCAGCTCCAGATGATCAGCGAGATTGCCACGGTCTACGGCGTCGAGATCACGTCGAACCACGTCCGGATGATCGGCCTCCAGATGATCCAGACGCTGCTGAAGCTCGGGATGGTCGAGGCGGCGACCTCCCTGATCGCGGGCCTGTTCAAGTCGTCGTTCGTCGGCTACGCGGCCGGCGGGGCGGTCCAGGCGGTCTCGATGGCCTACCTGACGCACATCGCCGGCCAGACCTTCATCGAGTACTTCGCCCACGGCCAGTCCTGGGGCGACGGCGGCATGCAGGCCGCGCTGGTCCGCCAGTTCGACCTGAACAGCCGCGCCGAGTTCCTCCAGGAGTTCGCCAAGCAGGCCATCGCCCGGGTCCTGAGCCAGAAGGCCAAGGCCGGGAGGCATCCGGCGGGCAAGGGATCCTGAGCGGGGCGGAGGCGGGGGCCCCGGCCCGAAGGACGACCCACCACCGAAGAGAGATCCATGAGCCTCTATCCCAACGAGCACGAGACGATCGAGGGCGTCGGCCAAGCCTTGCGCGCGGGGCGGACGACGTGCGTCGAGGTCCTCGAGAAATGCCTCGATCGGATCGAGGAGTGGGAGGCGAGGATCAGGGCATGGGTCCGCGTCGACCGCCAGAGGGCGATCGAACGGGCCCGGGCCCTGGACGAGGAATTGGCCGTCGGCCGGTGTCGCGGTCCGCTCCATGGGATCCCGGTCGGGATCAAGGACATCATCGACGTCGCTGGCCTGCCGACATCGGCGGGGTTCGAGCCCTGGGCCGGGAGGGTCGCCGGGCGCGACTGCCCGATCGTCGCCGGGCTCCGCGAGGCGGGCGCGGTGATCCTGGGCAAGACGGTCACGACGCAGTTCGCCTGGGTCGACCCGCCCCCCACCAAGAACCCGTGGGCCCTCGATCGGACGCCGGGGGGATCCTCCAGCGGCTCGGCGGCCGCGGTGGCCCTGGGGATGTGCCTCGGGGCCATCGGCACCCAGACGGGCGGTTCAATCATCCGCCCGGCGTCGTACTGTGGCGTGGCCGGGCTCAAGCCCGGCCACGGCGACCACGACCGCGACGAGCTCGAGGGGATCGTGCCGTTCGCCCCCCATCTCGATCACCCCGGGCCCATCGCCCGGTCCGTCGATGGCCTCGCGCTCCTCTTCTCGGAGTTCCGCCGTGACCGGCGAGATGGCGCGGCTGGTCATGACCATTGGCCGACCGAGGCCGTCTCCTCGATGGTCGAGCGGCTCGTCGGCGACGGGGGAGGGCCGCCCCGGCTGGGCCGGGTCCGCGGCTTCTTCGAGGACCGGGCCGACTCGGCGATGCGCGCGGAGTTCGACCGGGCGCTCGCGGCGCTGGCCGACGCCGGGGCGCGCGTGGGCGAGGCCCTCCTGCCGTTCGATGTGCCCGAAGTCCTGCGCAACCATCGCGTGATCATGGCCTTCGAGGCGGCCGAGGGCCACGGGCGACGGCCGGAGGAGTTCCCCGACGCCTACCAGCCCCGCATCCTGGACCTCCTCCGCGAGGGGCGTACGATTCCCTCGTCCGAATATGCCCGCTGCCGCCTGCACCAACGGCTGCTCCGCGGGGCGATCGAAGTCTCGAGCAACGAGGGACCGCGGCCCGGCCGGCGCGATCCCGACGAGGTCGAGGTCACCCGGGCGGACATCGACGCGTCTTTCTCGATCCGGATGCGCGAGGCCATCGAGGACCTGATGTCCGGGTTCGACGCGCTGGTGATGCCCGCGACGATCGGGCCCGCGCCCGACACCTCGACGACCGGCGACCCGGCGTTC
>JAFANO010000030.1 GCA_019232645.1 Planctomycetaceae bacterium
AACGGGATCGGCGCGAAGTCGGTCTCGAACCGGAGGCCCGGGTGGGCCTCGACCTCGCCGGCCAGCGGCCGGGTGACCCAGAGGGTCGTCAGCTCCAGGGTGTTGGGGATCAGCACCATCCGCGCCTCGTCGCGCGCGATCCGCCAGCAGGTGTCGAGGCTGGCGGCGACCACGTCGCGGTCGGTCGGCAGCGCCAGCGGCACCCGGGCGCGGGTCAGGAAGTTGCTGGTCAGGCTGTTGACCCGCATCGGCACCGGGTCGAGCGCGCGGACGAGCCGCTCGGTGGTCAGGTCGGCCAGGCCGATCCCCAGGGCGTTGCCCCGCGTCTCGGCCGAGAGGTCGAGCACGGCCAGCCGGGTGACGACCGGGCGCGGCAGGTCGGGCATCGTCTCGACCCGCTGCCGGCCGATCACGTTGGGGTCGAGCCCGGTCCCGCTGTAGTTCTTGCCCAGCTCGCCCACGACCAGCACGTCGATCTGGTCGAAGGGGAGCCGCGCCATCAGCTCCCGGGCCTCGTCCAGCAGCAGGGGCTCGACGTCGAGCAGCTCCTCGGGCTCGACCGCCACGATCCGCGCGGTGTGCTCGCGCGCGTTCTCGAGGATCGCCAGGCCGAGGGCCACCGGCGTCTTCCTGAGCAGCAGCGCGCCGACCTCGGGGAGCATCCGCTTGAGCCCGGGCAGGCCGAGCTTGTGGACCTGCGCCGCCCCCTGGCGCTTGCCCAGGCCGATCGCCAGCATCTTGAGCAGGCCGCTCTCATACCGCCCGGTGAACGAGGTGTGCGGCTTGACCCGGTTGAGCAGGACGATCCCGTCGGTTTCGTACGCGTTCTTGTCGAAGTGGATCGGCAGGCCGAAGGCGTTGGTGCCCAGGACGACGGTGTCCATCTCGGAGCGGATGGGGCAGCCGATCGCCTCCTCGGTGACGCCCAGCTCGGCCAGCAGCGCGCGCTGGCCGTCGGCGGTCCCGCCGCCGTGGCTGCCCATCGCCGCGACGACGAAGGGGGCACGGCCCAGCGCGCGCAGCGTCTCGACCGTGGCGCGGACGATCCGGTCGATCCCGGCGAGGCCTCGGCTGCCGACGGTCACCGCGATCGAGCCCCCGGCGGGGACCCGCTCGGCGATCCGGCTCGACCGGATCGCCTCCTCCACCGCCCTCGGGACGTCGGCGACCTCGGGTTGATCGAAGCTCTGGCGCACGCGGGCGATCGGGGGGAGGTCCATCGGTGCGGTCTCGGTCTCGGTGCTTCTCGGAATATCAGCGCGGAGGCCCGCCCGACGGCCGATCCTTGGGGGCAGATGACGGGTCTCGGGTGCCGGAGGAGGTCGAAGGTCGCGCCACGAGGCGTGGGGGGCCCGACCTCGAGGGCCGCGCGGGGATGATCTTACCGGAAACCCAGGGCGCGCCAAAGCCCCTCGCCTTCGCGGGGGGCTTTTGGCATCGCCTCATCCGGGTCCGGCGCTCCCTCGAGCCGAGGCCCGGGGCACCGGATCGTCGCCCAGCTCAGGCGAGGTCGAGGCGGCCCTTGCGGACCCGGCGCACCAGGGCGATGGCCCCCATCATGCCGGCCCAGGCCAGGATCGTGGCCGGCTCGGGCACGGGGGCCGGCTCGATCAGACCGTTCACGGGAGAGTAGGCCGAGGTCAGCGATGAGGACGGGTCGATCGGGTTCGAGGCCATGATGCTGACGAACTTCTGCGTGGGTGCCTGGTTCGTCAGCACGACGAACGTGGCGCTGTTGTTGCCGGCCTGCAGCGCGGGGATCCCTTGGTTCTTGTCGAAGTACGTGGCCAGGAGCGAGCCGGAGCTGGTCTTCGGCTCCCAGTCCAGTTCCGTGGGCGTCTGGGTCCCCGGCGCGCCGATCCCACCGATGGCGCCGTCCGTGATGGTATAGGCACCAACCTTGGTGCCCGTGCCTGTGAGGTCGGAGAGGATCGGAGTGGAGTTGAACTTCCAGGACGTGCCCTTGAGGTCGACCGGGGAATTGTCCGAGTCCGTGACGTTGTTCAGGTCGTACTGGTAGGCATACGCATACAGACCAGCGGCGGGGCCCGTCCCTTGGAACACTTGCGACACCACGTTGCCCGAGGCCGGGGACCCTTGGTACGTGAAGGGAGACGAGATCACGGAATCGCCCGAGATCGGCTGGAACAAGCTGTTGAACGTCGCCGATGGCAGATTTTCGGTGGTCAAGGGCGTGATGGCGTCGGCTCGGACGAACGGGGCGGCCAGGCCCAGAGTCAGACCGGTCGCCAGGGCGAGAGTCTTCGTGAACGTTTTCATAACTTGCGATCTTCCAGGGTTGATCTGGCGGTTCGCCAGGCGAACCCGCCTCATGCGAGTCAGTCCATCAACTCGCCGGCCGGAGAACGACTCCGGACGGGCCCCGCGGGCCGTGAGTTGCGCGACGAGCGCGGGAGAGGACGACCGATCGATCCCTCGATCGAGAGCGACGGCCCGACCCCGAAGCCGACTTCCCGGGACACACCCGGAGCCACCACGTACCGCCCGGGCCGAGCCGGTCGGTCGCGAGGCCCAGGTGCATTCCGTCGCGCTGGCGGACGCTCGGGAATTCGGCTCGTCTCAGGGGGTGGCCCAGGTCTCGAGACACCGTCTCGTCCCATGGGCGTCGGGAGGGTATCATCACCCCCCGATGGGGTCAATACCGACTTCTTCGCCGCGGCCGCTCACCGCTCACCGCTCAGCCTCAGCGCGAGTGTGGCTCCAGGGGGCGCGTGCCGCCGCGATCGACCCCGAGGCCGAGCGTCCCGGCCGGGACGTCGTCCCGGGCGAGCGGGCCGCCCCCCGGCGGCCGATCACCGGGCGTCGACGGCCGGGGGTCGCCCTCCGCCGGCGAGTCGCCGGGGACCAGGGCAGGGTCCGGGACCGCGACGGCCGCGGAGGCGTCGTGGTGGGGGTGCAGGTCGTCGGGCGGCAGCGGGGCGTCGTCGGCGATGAGCACCCGAGGGCCGACCGGCAGCGCCGCGCGCTGCCGGCCCTTGTAATAGCGATAGGCGATCCAGGCGGCCAGCGCCACCGCCGCGATCGCCGTCAGCCAGTGCTTCACCCGGTCGAAGCTGGTCTCGATCTGGTGCGCGAAGACGAAGCCCAGGCCGAACATCAGCATCGTGCTCAGCGACGCGGCGACGACGTCCGTCAGGAACAGTTTCAGCGCGGGCAGCTTGAGGACGCCCGCCGTCAGGTAGGCGGCCGTCCGGAACCCGACGGCGAACCGGCCCAGGATCAGGATCTTGAAGCCGTGCCGGTGGAAGTAGCCCTTGATCTGCGCCTCGCGCGCCGGCGACAGGAACTTCCGGGTCAGCGGCAGGCTCATCACCCGCTCGCCGTAGAAGACGCCGAGGGAGTAGACGACGAAGTCGCCGATCAGCACCCCCACGAAGCACGACGCCAGGGCGATCGGCCACCACATCCGCTCGCTCTTCGAGAGGACGGCGGCCAGGATGATGGGGGCTTCCTCGGGGACCGGCAGCCCCAGGCCGCCGAGTATCAACAGCAGCGCGATCCCCAGGTAGCCGAGTTTTCCGATCAGTGCTTCCGTCAACCCCGACTCCCTCTCGCACCGCCCGGACCCGCCCCGATGCCGCCCCGCGAGACGGATGCCGACCTCAGGAATTGGTATCATATCGCCGTCCGGACGTCGAGGGACGGATCTCCCCCGATCGTCGAGCCGCTTCGGCATGTCTCATACGCATTCCGGAATCTTTTGTGCCCTTTGTCCGGATCTCACATTTGAGCTTTCCAATTTCAAATCAACAGATCGGTGCCCAAAATCCCTGGGACCCGTATCAGGAGACGCCTCGCCCTCGGACCGAGGGGCGTCCCGCCTCGGCCCGGTGACCGATGCGCCGACGTGCGGGTCGGCTTGGCCGAGGGTCCGGTCCGTCTTGACGGTCGGGGAGATTCCGAATAGCATTCCCACCTGCTTCCCACGGAGGGGTAGTCGCCGACACCTTGCCGACGCGCCGGGCCGGGGATGCGGACCGAGGCGCCACATTCGGCCCCTGGTCCCGTCTCGTGCACGCCGTCTTCTCAAGGAGGAGAAGTCCCCATGTCGTCCCACGACCGTCGGGCCGCCGCCCGCTGCCGCGCCTGGGGGCGCGGCCCAATCATCCTCCGGTTCGAACCGCTCGAGGGCCGCCAACTGCTGACAGAGGCCCAGCCGATGGCGGACCTGGTCAGCTCCGCCTTCGACACGTTGCACAACCTCGATTGGGGCGACTCGTTCCACGCCGTTGGCCAGATTAGGAACCAGGGGGACGCGCCTGTGACGGTCCCGTTCAAGGTCGAGGTCGTCGCCTCGACCAAGCCGGTCATCGGCCCCGGCGCCGTGCCGCTGGGCGAGGTGACCATCCCCGCGGGACTCCAGCCGGGGCAGTCGGTGCCGTACGACCAGGTCTTCACCCTCCCCCAGACGCCGATCCCCGGCTACTCGGGGTCGGGGTCGGGGACGATCTACATCGAGACCTGGATCGACCCCGAGGGGATCGTGCCCGATAGCAACCCGAACAACCTCTACGGGCTCGGCCAGGGCTACGACACGTCGGTCGTCACGATCACGCCCCACCAACCGTCGCAACTGATCGGTGCCTCGTTGGGGGTCTATCCCGACCAGACGACCTGGGGCCAGGCGATCAGCGTGACGGCACAAATCACCAACAACGCGCAGGGCGACGCGCCGGCGACCCGGGCACGGCTCGTCTTGACCCCGGCGGGGGCCACCCCGGGCGGGCCCTCCGACCTGACGATCGGCTACCTCCAGGTCCCCGCCATCCCCGCCTGGCAGACGGTCAACGTCTCGCAGCCGATCACGCTGCCGCCCGGGCCTCCCCCGATGCTCGCCGGGGCCACGCAGTTCACCCTCTCGATGATCGAGGACGCCGACTACGTGGCCAACGCGCTGTATCCCCATCAGGCGACGCAGGGGCTCGGCCACGACATGGTGAACCTGGCCATCGGCCCCGGCGCCAACGCCGACCTCCCGCAGGGGCCCACGCCCGACCTGGCCGTCGGCGACGTCCAGGCGCCTTCGGTCCCGGTCTCCTGGGGCCAGGACATCCAGGTCCAGGCCGACGTCCAGAACCTCGGCCAGGCCGACGCCGGCCAGTTCCAGGTCCAATTCGTCCTGACCGGCGCCTCCGGCTCGCTCGACCACGCGATCTACCTCGGCGATGCCACGGTCCCCGGGCTCCAGAAGGGGATGCAGCAGACGATCGTCCAGACCATCCACATCCCCGGCCAGCTCCCCAGCGGCCTGACGCTCGACAGCCTCGGCGTCGGCCGGATCGCCGCCATCGTCGACCCCGACCACGTCGTCGGCGAGACGAACCTGACCAACAACGTCGCCGGATCGAACCCGGTCACGCTCCGTGTGCTCGGCACCGACGGCACGAGCACCGTCCCGACCGCGCCGGCCCCCGCGATCATCCCCATGACCCAGGGCACGCCGACCCCCAAGCCGGCCGCCTCCACGCCGGCCCCGAACGTCAGGCTCGGCGCCAAGGGCAAGCCCCTCCCGCTCCGTCACCACCCCCTGCCCCCGCACCGGGACCTGACCGGCAGGATCGAGCACAAGCTCAAAATCTTCCCTGGCAGCGTGACCCATTTTGTCAAGGACTTCCTCAAGAAGGCTTGACCGAGTCGGGGCTGGGAGCAGGGGCCCGACCTCTCCCGGGCCCACGCGTAACCGATAGGACCCCACGAGGTTCTGTCAATTTGCCCAGCTTTCGGTCTCTGGGCAAAAAAACTTGAGACCAAACTCAAATTATCTAGGGGATTTATTGAAGCGCGGCAATTTCCTGGCTATGCTTTGCACAGAGCGACGAGGCCCCGTTCAGGAGGAGTTGCGATCGACTCGTCGTGCGGCGCGCGAAGGAAGGGCTGAGCGCTTCTTGCACAGCGTCCCAGGAGCACCCCGAGATGTCCAGCGATCGGCTCAACGCCCCCTCGATCGAGACGACGACCGGGGCGGGCGCGCTCGTGGAAGCGCGGTTCATCCCCCGGCAGTATGAGCCTAACTACGCCTACCCGCTGTTGGTGCTTTTCCATGCGCGAGGCGGCGACGAGGGCCAGATGGTCCGGTCGATGCCGGCGATGAGCTGGCGGAACTACGTGGGGTTGAGCCTCCGCGGCCCGGAGCCGGTGCTCCGCCGCGGCTGCGCCGACGGGTTCGGCTGGGGCCCGGCCTTCGCCCGGCCGGACCGGCTCGCCTCGCGGCGCTCGACCGCCTTGCCCGAGGCCGAGCTGTTCCACCGCCGGCTCCACGAGGCGTCGCCCGACCCGCTCGACCTGCTCGAGGATGGGGTCTTCGCGGCGATCCGCCAGACCCGACGGGCGCTGCACGTCCACTCGGAGCGGATCTTCCTGGTCGGCTGCGGCGAAGGGGCGGCGGTCGCCTACTGGCTCGGCCTGAGCGCTCCCGAGCGGTTCGCCGGGGTGGTGGCGATCAACGGCTGGATCCCCGGCGGGTTCCGACCCCTCGCCCGGCTCAAGGCGTGCCGCGACCTCCGGATCCTCGTCGTCCACGGCGAGTGGAACGCGCGCGTCCCCGTCCGCGCCGCCCGGCGCGACGTCGCCATCCTCCGTGCCGGCGGGCTCCGCGTCGCGTTCCAGTCCTATCCCTGCGCCCATCGCCTGACCTCGCCCATGCTCTCGGACGTGGACACCTGGCTGATCAATCACTGCACCGACGAGGCCTGATCCGG
>JAFANO010000060.1 GCA_019232645.1 Planctomycetaceae bacterium
CAGAGGTCGACGATCGTGATCTTCCCCTTGAAGTCGGCCAGCGCGACCTTTCTGCCGTCGAGGCCGGGCAGCTCGAAGTCGAACGCGAAGGAGGGGGCCTGGGCGAGCCGCCTGAGGGCACCCTCGCGGGCCTGGGCCTGGGCTCTCTGCTCGATGGTCTTCTCCAGTTCCCGGAACCTGGGCAGCTCGCGCAACGGATCGAGTTCGTGGTCCGAGCGGATCTGCTTGACCATCAGGAAACCCGCGTCGACGGCGTCCGACAGCGCGGCCAGTGCCTTGTCGAGCTTGCCCTCGACGGCGTAGGTGCAGGCTTCATTATAGAACGCGACGCGTAAGAGCTGGGCCTCGTCGTCGTGGAGGTCCGGATGCGCGGCGCGGAGTCGGCGGATGGCGTCGGCCGACTGGAGCAGGAAGGATGAATTCGTGGGGCGTTGGAACTCGCGGGACCGCTCCTGCGTCAACAACGACAGGAAATAGAGCGCCACACGATTGTTGGGCTCGAGCTTCACCGCCTGCTCGAGCATCGTGATCGCCCCTGGCAGGTCACCGCCTCGGGCCGTATTGACGGCCCGATCGACCAGCTCGCCGACGTTGGGGGGTTTCGCGTGGTCCGAGGCCGGCGCCTGGGCCCCGGCCGTCTTGCCGACACCGGTCGGCGTCGGCAAGACGGCCCTGGGCCGCTCGCCGGGTATCGGCGCGGCGATCGGCTGCGGGGATGCCTGCGAGCACCCCATCAGCAGCAGGAGAAGGCCGGCGACGGTCGGAAGTCGGAAAATCATGAGAGACTCCGGGCGGGGAAGGGGATGCTCCGGACCGACACCCCCGACGCCCCCGGGTCGAGGTTGGGGCCGCCGGCTCAACCCGCCGCAAGCGGCACCGAGAGCGAATGCCCGAGATGGCATGTCTCCTCGCCCAGGGGTTCCGTTCGCTCCTCGATTTCACCACCCGGTCATCCTCGAGTCCAGCACCCATTCCGCGACCGGGAGGTTACGCGCGCCCCATGCCGACCCTTCTCTGCGATGACGCTTCGCCCTCGACACTTCCCGGACTTGCCCGGACGAACGCGAGCGGCCGATCGCCTGCACCGTGGCGGGCCTTCCCTGCGTTCGAGGGACGAGGGACGGCCGGCCGCGATCCGGCCCGGCTTGTCGCCAGGAAGGCGAGGCTCTATAGTAGGCTTTTCGGGACACGACCCGGCCTCGCCGGCCAGGCCGGGCACCGTAGGGATGTTGGCTCCGCGACCCGGTTACGGTCCCGGCTCGCCCGTCCCGAGACGAGGGTCGTCGAGGCGAGGAGCCCAGCACGCCGATGCCTTCAGGCGTTGCCTTCACCAGCGTCGTCATCCTGGGCTCGACCGGCTCGATCGGTCAGAGTGCGCTCAGCGTGATCGCGCACGATGGCGGGGCCCGGCTGCGGGCACGGGGCCTCAGCGCCCATTCCAACCGCGAGGTGCTGGTCGAGCAGGCCCGAACGTTCCGGCCCCGCTTCATCACCTTGACCGATCCCGAAGCGGCGGCCTCCGTCGATGGCCAGTTGCGTGGGATCGGGGTCGAGATGCTGTCGGGGACCGACGGGCTGGTCCGGATGGTCCAGGATCCCGAGACCGACCGGGTCCTCAACGCGATCGTCGGTGCAGCCGGCCTGCGCGGGACGTGGGCGGCGCTGGAGGCGGGCAAGGTCGTGGCGCTGGCCAACAAGGAGACACTGGTCGTCGCCGGCCCGCTGGTGATGGATTTGGCCCGGCGCCGTGGGGGGACCCTCCTACCGGTCGACAGCGAGCACTCGGCCATCTTCCAGGCGCTGCGGTCCGGGACGGCGCGGGAGGTCCGCCGAGTGGTCCTGACCTCCTCCGGCGGCCCGTTCCGGGGCCGGTCCCGCCGTGAACTCCAGGACGTCTCCCCCGCCGAGGCGCTGCGGCACCCGACCTGGCGGATGGGGCCGAAGATCTCGATCGACTCGGCCACGCTGATGAACAAGGCGCTGGAGGTCGTCGAGGCCCGCTGGCTCTTCGGCCTGGAGCCCGACCAGATCGAGGTGGTCGTCCACCCCGAGAGCGTCGTCCATTCGATGGTCGAGTTCGTCGATGGCAGCATCCTCGCGCAGCTCTCGCCGCCCGACATGCGGCTCCCGATCCAGTACGCGTTGACCTACCCCGACCGGGTCGCCGGCGCGTGCCTCCGGCTCGACCTGTCGCGGGCCTTCGGCCTGACCTTCGAGCCCCCCGACCGCGAGACGTTTCCGTGCCTCGACCTCGGGTTCGAGGTGATGCGCCGAGGCGGGACGGCCGGCGCGGCGCTGAACGCCGCCAACGAGGCGGCGGTCGCCCGCTTCCTCGACGGTACGATCGGATTCCTCGACATCCCCCGGGCGTGCCGCGCGGCGCTCGACCATCACCCGTACGATTCTCGGCCCACCCTCGAGGACCTCTGGAAGGTCGACGCGTGGGCCCGCCAGGAGGTAGGACGTTGGCGCTACTGACTCCGATCGCGAATATCCTGAAGGTGGTCGTGGGCCTCGGCTTCGTCATCTTCCTGCACGAGCTCGGCCACTTCCTCCTGGCCAAGTGGAACGGTGTGAAAGTCGAGAAGTTCTCGATCGGCTTCGGCCCCGCACTGTTCGGGTTCCGCCGGGGGGAGACCGAGTACGTCCTCGCGGCGGTCCCGCTCGGCGGGTTCGTCAAGATGCTCGGCGAGGGGGAGGGGGGAGACACCCGGACGAACGATCCCCGCGCCTACCCCAATCAATCGGTCTGGGCGCGGATGGCGATCATCTCGGCCGGGGTTTTCATGAATCTGCTGCTCGGCTTCGCCTGCTTCACCTTCGCATTTACCCAGGGCGTCGAGGAGACGCCCGCCAAGATCGGCGTCGTGATGGCCGGCTCGCCCGCCTACGAGGCGGGCATCCGGCCCGGCGACGAGGTCGTCGCCATCGACGGCCGCCGCGACATCACGTTCATGAACCTCAAGCTCCGGGTGGCGCTCAGCGGCAAGGACCAGGTGATCCACCTCGACCTGAAACGCCCCGGCCACGCGGGCCTCGTTCCGGTCGACCTGATCCCCCGACGCGAGCGGACCGCCGAGATGCCCACGATCGGGATCGTGCCCAGCGAGGGCTTCGAGCTGGGCAAGCCGCCCTACATCGCCCCCCCTGGGACCGCGAGCCCCCCCAAGGGCCTCGCCTTCCAGCCCGGCGACACGCTGGTCGCGGCCGGCCCCGAGGGTGAGGAACCACAGCCCCTGGACGACATCCTGGATTATCATCGGCTGCTCGCCAGGTATCGCGACCGCCCCCTCGTCCATGTCGTCGAGCGCGACGGGCGCGAGTCGTCCACGGGGGGCAAGCCGGCGACCCGGCCACGGATCACCGCCACTCTCCCTCCCAACCACTTCGTCGACTTCGGTTTCCGCCTGACGATCGAGCCCATCTCTGCGATCCAGGCGGGGTCGATCGCCGAGAAGGCGGGCTTCCGCCCTGGCGACGTGATCGTCAAGGTCAACGACGAGGACTTCGACCCGATGCGGCTGCCCAGCCTCTGCCTCGACCAGGCGGGCCAGACGATGACGTTCGAGGTCCAGAGGCACAAGCCCGACGGCGGCCTCGAAACCAAGACCCTGACGGCCACCCCCGACGCCACCCAGCCCTGGGTCGATTTCTTCTTCCCGGGCGAGCCGCTGAAGGTCCCGGGCCTGGGCCTGGCCTACCCGGTCCGAGCCACGATCAAAGAGGTCGTCCCCGACTCCCCCGCGGCCAGGGCGGGCCTCAAGGTCGGCGACGTCATCAATTCGCTGGCTTTCACCCGCGCGGCCACCGGCAAGCCGACCGGCAAGACCGAGGTCCTCAACTTCAGCGACGAGCTGCCGGACTGGCCCCGGGTCTTCGCGGCGCTCCAGACCCGGGTGAGGCAGGAGGTCCTGCTGACGGTCAACAACGCCGAAGCACCGATCCGGATCACACCCGAGGCCGACTCGACCTGGTTCCACCCGCTCCGAGGCCTCCGCCTCCTCGGCCTGGTCCGCGCGCTGCCGCCCCAGAGCCTGCCCGACGCGCTTCGGCGCGGGTTTCACGAGACGGTCGACAACATCTTGAGCATCTACGCAACGATCTGGAGCCTCGTCCAGGGACGCGTCAGCCCCAAGGGCCTGGCCGGCCCGATTGGGATCGCCGAGATCGCCTACGCCTCCGCCGGCGAGGGCCTGAGCGACCTGATCCACTTCTTCGGGATGCTGAGCATCAACCTGGCGGTGCTCAACTTCCTGCCAATCCCCCCGCTCGACGGGGGCCAGATGGTCTACTTGCTGGCCGAGAAGGTCCGGGGACGCCCGCTCCCCGAGTCGGCCCTGAGCGCCGGGATGATCATCGGCATGAGCCTGCTGCTCTGCCTGATCGTCTTCGTCTTCTACCAGGACATTGCCCGGATCGTGCTCCGATTCCTCTGAACATCCCCGGAATGGCTTATGTCTGATCGGAGGATCGAGTGTTTGAGATTTGAAATTCGAGATTTGAGATTCGAGATGGGTGTAACTCCTGGTTTCCGAGGGAATTCGAGACCACTTCAGGATCGGTGTATCTCTTGAAATTTGGTCTCGAATCTTTAATCTCAAATTCGAATTCATCGAAGTACGGCGAGGCCGAACGATGAGCGACATTTGGGGCCGGGTCCTGGTGCGGGAGGGCGTTGCGGTCGTCGGCGCGAGGGGGACTCCGCTGGGCGAGGTCCTTGATCGCCTCGAGTCGGGCGAGTCGCCGGCGCACGTTGTCGCGTCGCTGCCCCTGGATGCGGCCGACCTGATCGCCGCGCTGGGGCATGCGGCGCTGGGCGGGGAGGACGCGACCGGCCCCACGCTGGTCCAGGCCGCACCCCGCCGGCCCCGGCTGGCCCCGGCGCTGTCGGAAGGGGCGTGGTCGGAGGTGCTGCCCCCGGCCTCGCG
>JAFANO010000063.1 GCA_019232645.1 Planctomycetaceae bacterium
CGTGGGCCAGGCCCCGCGCGACGCGCCCGGCCCGGTCGCGGGGGTCGGTGGCCAGGACGTGCAGGGCGTGCGCGAGGGCCTCGGGTTCGGGGGCGTCGAGGTACCAGGGGGCGTCGCCGCCCGCCTCGGTCAGCGCGCTGTTGCGCAGGGTGACGACGGGGCAGCCGCTGGCCAGGGCCTCGACGATCGGCAGGCCGAAGCCCTCGTAGTCGGAGGGGTAGACCAGCGCCAGGGCGTCGGCCATCAGGCCGCGGAGGACCGCCTCGGGCACGTAGCCGGCGCGGATCGTGCCGGCGTCGGGGCCGGGCAGGGGGCCTCGGTCGACGGGACCGGCGAAGACCAGGCGGTGCGTCGGGTGGCCCCGGCGGTGCCGCGCGAAGGCCTCGAGCAGCACGGGGACGTTCCGACGCCGCGACCGCTTGCCGACGAAGAGGACATAGGGCGCATCGCCCAGGCCGACCGTCCGGCGGGCGTCGCGGACCACGTCGGAATCGGGGGGCAGAGGGCGGAAGCCGGGCTCGGGGGCGAGGTGGACCACCCGGAGCCGGTCGCGCGGGATCCCGTGGACCCGCGCCACGTCGCGCGCCGTCGATTCCGAGGGGACGAGTACCCGGTCGGCCCGTCGCGCCGCCAGCCGGTAGCGCCAGCCGAACCGCCAGCGGACGTGCCTCGGGAAACTCCCGGGGACCGCCCACGGCAGGGTGTCGTAGACGATCAGGACCGTCCGGCCCCGCCAGGGGATCGGCACGAGGTTCGTCGGCGCGAACAGGAGGTCGTCGGGCCGGAGGACCCGACCCAGGCCGAAGCACTCCCAGGCGAGCCCCGGCCAACCCTCGCCAACGACCACCGCCTCCAGGCCGTCGGCCCTCGGCACCCGCTCCAGCCCGCGACGGTCGCGCAGGACGACCACCGTCTCGGCCAGCGGGAACCCCGTCCCGGCCCACTCGTCGAGCAGGCCCTCCAGGCATCGCCCGACCCCCGTCCGCTCGGCCGTGAGCCGCTGGCCGTCGATCACCAGGCGCATCGTCAGGTCCCTCCTCGGATGCGAGTGACACTCCGCACGGGCTCAAGCCCGGCGGCTTCTTGGGTGAACCCAAGTTCCACGGGAGAGCGCTCTCCCGGGCTACGGAGGGGCGGGAAGCACCCCCCGGCTGGTGTCCGCAGCGTCTCCGCAGGACCTTCTTGCGAAGGATACGATACTGACTTCAAAAGTTCCCCTCTCTTCTGAGTACCCCACCGACCACGGCGCGAGCGCCGCCGTGAGGTTTGTGAAGAGATCGGACCTTCGCTCGTGTTTCCCAACAGGAACGAGGGGTCCTTCGGACACGGTTGTTGTTTTCCGGGAGGGCCTTCCCCTCCCAACCGACGGAACAACAAGTTGCCAAAGAACGAGAGGGATTCTAACGTTTTTTCTATCGACCTACAAGAGTGCTGCGAGAAACGAACAGGTTGAAACCCTGAGGGAGAGACACGCCTCACCGCCCCCACTCGAGTGGGGCGGCTTGCGGCGGGTTCCTGCGGTCACGGAGGCACCGAGCATCGCGAATCAGCGGGAATTCTCGCGAACTCTCCCGATCCCGCCGGCGTATCAATCCTGCCGTCCATCCGCGCGATCGTCGCGGCGGCCCACCGAAGGACCGGCTGAGGGCTCGGTGAAGGCGGCCCGCGAACCCGCGCGGGACCGTCCGTGACTCCCTTTTGTACCACGATTTCGGTCGAAATCGAAGGGCAGGGGGGTTTGCTGTTCGTTTCCCGGCCTCGGTGTGTTACACTACGTATCGTTTTCAACTTTTGAAAGTTTGCACCCCACCGGCTTGAGGCCGAGATCACCTCGCGAGCCACCTGCCCGTTGGTCTGATTGCGCTGAATCCTCTTACTGCATCCGGTCGATTTCCGGTGCGGTCCCCGCGGCGCGACGGCCGACACGAATGCAAGCCGCGTCCGAGACGAAGACCGGACGACCAATCGGGTCGTCCCGTCAGCGCCGCAAGTCGGGGTCACAAGGAGTTCAGTTTGCAGACAACGACAATCGAGGCCCCGACCGTCGAGGGCTTCAGCAGCCTGGGAGTGACCGAGCCGATCCTGGCGGCGCTGCGCCGCGCGGGGTTCCACGAGCCGAGCCCGATCCAGGCGGAGATGATCGCCCCGGCGATCGCCGGACGCGACTGTCTGGGCAACGCACCGACCGGGACGGGCAAGACCGCCGCGTTCCTGATCCCGATCCTGGAGCAGATCGACGACCGCGACCGCAGGCCGCAGGCGCTGATCCTGGCACCGACGCGCGAGCTGGTCGTCCAGATCTGCCGCGAGTTCGAGAAGCTCGCCACCTACCGCCGGACCCGCGCCGTCGCTGTCGTCGGCGGCGAGTCCATCATCCGGCAGCAGCGGCTGCTGGGGGCGGGCTGCCAGCTCGTCGTGGCCACACCCGGCCGGCTGATGGACCTCATGGCCCGGCACGCCATCCGGCTCGACAAGGTCCGCATGGTCGTGCTCGACGAGGCCGACCAGATGCTCGACATCGGGTTCCGCCCGGCGGTCGAGACGATCCTCCAGGCCGTCCCCAAGCCGAGGCAGACCCTGCTCCTGTCGGCGACGCTGCCGCCCGAGGTCCGCGAGCTGGCACAGACCTACCTGGTCGACCCGGTCGACGTCCGCCTGATCCGCGACAACGAGGACGCCACGATCCCGGCGATCCGCCAGTCGTACCTGATGGTCGCGCCCGAGCGGAAGTTCGAGCTGCTGCGGAAGCTGCTGGAGCGCGAGCGGCCGACTCGGGCGATCGTCTTCTGCCGCACGAAGCGCGGCGCCGAGCGCGTCGGCGACCTGCTCCAGACCTCAGGCCATCGCGCCGAGGCGATGCACGGCAACCTCAGCCAGGCCCAGCGCAACCGGGTCCTCGCCGCGTTCCGGACCGGCCGGCTCACGACCTTGGTCGCCACCGACGTGGTCGGCCGGGGGATCGACGTCCGGGGCGTCTCGCACGTCATCAACTTCGACCTGCCCGACGACCCGACACACTACGTCCACCGGATCGGCCGGACCGGCCGGATGGGCTGCGACGGCGCAGCCTTCTCGCTCGTCCTGCCCGACCAGGGCAAGATCCTCGACCAGATCGAGCGGTGCATCGCGCGCGAGCTGGAAGGGGACCAGGTCGAGGGCATCCCGGCGCCGCCTCGACCCACCGGGCACCGGCCCCAGCCTCGTCCTTCCTTCCGCCGGGGCCCCGCTCGGCGCCGTCGGCTCCCCCACCAGCTCAACGCCCCGACGTTCCCGGGCATCCGTCGCCGTCGCGGTCGCGACCGCGATCGCGAGCCCCAGGGTGCCAGCCGAGCCTGAGCGGCCGATCCCGCGACGATCTCGGAACTACGCCAAGGTCGCGAAGCGCCCCTCGCTTCGCGACCGAACCGCGAATCTTTCCGGATGTTCATGGGAGCTGGGAGTTGGGATTTGGGGGGTGGGGGGAAGAGGGATCGTCTTTCCCCACCCCCCAACTCCTATCTCCCATCTCCTTCCTCTGGTTGAGGCTGGGACCCCAATCGGTCGTCATCTCCTCCTCGCTTGCTGGATCAGGGCGGCCTGTGACTGCGCGAGATCTTCCGCCGGAAAGTCGGTCGCGAGGTCGCGGTACGCGGGCAGCACGACCCAGCGCGGGACCGCCGAAGGATGAGCGAAAGAATGGCGAATGGCTGCCGCCACGTCGGTGCTGAGCGTCGTGGCCCCGTGTCGGTCGAGGTGGGAGTTGTCGGAGAAGACCCGCCAATCATAACCCGAGTGCCGGCCATCGAGCACGATCACGGGGCACGAATGCGATTGCGCCTTCTGGGCGCATCGCGTGAGATAGTCGTCCACGCCGCTCCGTTCGCGCTGGGCCTGGACCTCGGGGCTGAGCGGCGGCAGGAGCCAGAAGACCGTGATGCCATGAGTCGCGGCCAGGTCGAGGAACCGACGGGTATACGACGCGCTCAACTTGTTGCGCGCCCATCGGATGCCGCGGCGCATCCCGGGGCGTGAGGACGCCGCCAACGTGGCGTCCTCGTGCCGTCGGGCCTGGGATTGGGGGTTTCGCGCGAGGACGAAGGCCCCCTGGTTGATGGTCAGGTTGCGCTGAAACCACACGGTCTCGGGCCAGGTGGAGTCGCTTCGGCCCTGAAACGCGGCCAGGATGCTGGAACGGATCTCGAATGGGGAGCGATACGAGGGCAACTTCTTCGCGAGGATCATCGCGGTGAAGAAGCCGGCATCGCGCGCCGACCAGGACAGGTCGAGGCAATCGCGGAGGTCGAGCAGCTCGGGCCAGGTGCGCCAGTTGCTCGTGAGGGCCTCCGGCCGTTCCCGTCGGCGGTCGCGGTCGATCGGCCCATCCTGGGCGTCGATCACGACGGCGACCGGTCGGGCCCCCGCCTCCAGCGCCCGCCTCAGAGGGTATTTGGAAACTTAGGCGGCTTGCGAATCCTCATCGACCGGTTTCTGTGAAGCTAGGCAATATTGGCACGTCGGTTCCAAACGCCGGACCATGATATGAATCA
>JAFANO010000167.1 GCA_019232645.1 Planctomycetaceae bacterium
TGGGGCCGATCAGGCTGAAGACGTCCTCCTCGCGACCGTCCTCGCGGACGAGGGTCGCCGTCAGGCCGAGCCGGCGGCGTGCCTGGATCTCGGCCGTGATCCGGAAGACGGGGGCCGGCAGCAGGTGCACCTCGTCGTAGATGATCAAGCCCCAGTCGCGCTGATTGAATAGCGCGAAATGGGGGAAGTCGCCGTCCTTCTTGGGCCGATAGGTCACGATCTGGTAGGTGGCCAGGGTCACCGGCGCGATCTCCTTCGAGTCGCCGGTGTAGGTCGCGACGCTCGAGTCGTCCAGGTCGGTCTTGTCGAGGATCTCGCGCCGCCACTGCTCGACGGCGGTGGTGCTGGTGGTCAAGACCAGGGTGCTCTTCTTCAGGATCGCCAGGGCGGCCAGCCCGACGATCGTCTTGCCCGCGCCGCAGGGGAGGACGACGACCCCCGAGCCGCCCCGGGCGTCGCCCCCGGCGTGGAACGCCTCGACGGCCATCCGCTGGTAGTCGCGGACCTGGAACGGATGGCCGGTGCGGGCGATCTCGCGGAGCGAGACCGCGAGGTCCGACCCGTCGGTGTAGCCGGCCAGGTCCTCCGCCGGGTAGCCGACGCCGATCAGCGCCTGCTTCAGGACGCCGCGGTGCGCGTCGTCGACGGCGAAGCTGGTCGCGTCGATCCGCTCGCCCAGGTAATCTCGGACCCCCTTCTGCCGCGCCAGTTCCTCGAGCAGTGCCTTGTCCTGGGTGATCAGACGGAGCACCCCCTCGACCCGGCGAAGGCTGACCCGCCCGTAGCGGCCGACCAGCTCGCGGAGGTCGACCGGCAAGTTGGGGGGCAGCGGGAACTTGCTGTACATCCCCAGCGCGTCGATCATCTCGTCGGCCGAGATCCCGGCCGCCGCGGCGTTCCAGAGCGAGAGGGGCGTCAGGCGATAGGTATGGATGTGCTCGGGGCTCTTCTCCAGCTCGGCGAACGGCGCGATCGCGTCGCGGGCCTCGGCGTGCAACGGATTGTCAACTTCCAGGAGGATCGTGCGATCACCTTGCACGATGAGCGGGTTGGACGGGTTGTACTGCATGGGCTCCTTGCCGGGCAAAGACGAGCGATGCGATGCGGCGTCGTTCTCTGCGAGTGAAGAATTTTATGGTAGACGTCATCTCCGGAACTGGCAAGGTCGGCATGCGACGATTCGGAGGGGCGTTTGACGCTGTCGGCCGTGGCGCCATCCCCTCGGCCGCGGCGCCGTCCTTCGGCCTTGGCTCCGCCCTCAGGAAGCGGACACGTAAGGCCCGTTTCACGCATCAATTCCTTGCCGGCCAAGAAGATTGGTACGTTTCACGCACCCTTCTGGCGCGTTGAGCTGGTGCTTGATCTTGAAGGTGTCGGCGGGCCGGCGCTCGCGGTTGACCTCCAGGCACGACGGGATCGTCTCATTCAGCGTCCCGGGAATCTTCCGGATGATCGCGATCGGGGGGACCAGGAGCTCACCTCGTCCGGAATCAGGATCCCTTGCTGCGCGTGGCGACCGGTGAACCTGCGGGCCATAGTGACACCGAAATTGTACAGGTCGATGCGGCGGTCCACCATCTGCTTGGATGCCTGCTCGGGCGCCATGTCCTGCAGGGCCCGCTGGAGGCGGTCCTTCTCCTGGCCTCGAATCCAGGCGGTGCCGAAGTCGATCGGTTTGACTTGGCCCGCTCGGGAGAGCATGATGATGAACGGTCCCAGGTCCCCATGAGATCTGCCGCGACGGAGCAGATGGACCAGTCACTGCGAAGGAGGCCGACCTCGATGGCGGACCAGACGAAGACCCACCTGAGCGGGCTGAGCCAGGCGCTGGGCCGGATCCCCAGCGGCCTCTACATCTTGACGGCCTCGTTCGGCGATCGCTCGACCGGCCTGCTCTCCAGTTGGGTGCAGCAGGCGGGCTTCGAACCGCCGATGTTGACCGCGGCGGTCCAGCGCAACCGGCACATCGTCGACTGGATTCACGCCTCGGGGCGATTCACGCTCAACCAGCTCGCCATCGGCAGCAAGGCGCTGATCCGGCACTTCAGCCGGGGATTCGAGCCCGACGCCCCTGCTTTCGACGGCATCCCCTTGCTCCACAAGGCGAAGGGCGGCCCCGTCCTGGCCTCCGCCCTGGCCTTCCTCGACGCCGAGGTCGTCGCTCAGCTCGACGAGGGCGACCACCTGATCTTCCTCGCCCGGGTCGTCGCCGGCGACGTCCTCCACCCCGGCGCCGATCCCTTCATCCACGTCCGATCCAACGGCTTCCATTATTGAGGGCGAGCCCCGGGAAAGGCCGGTCGGCGACGTCGACACCGTCCCCGGGGCCACCTCATTCGACGCCCAGAAGCTCGACGTCGAAGTGCAGCGTCGCGTCGGGCGGGATGTCCGGCGGCTGGCCGATGGCACCGTAGCCGGCTTCGGGGGGGAGGGTCAACCGCCGAACCTCGCCGACCTTCATGCCCCGGAGGGCATCGTCCCAGCCACGGATCACCTCGCCCTCGCCGAGAGTGAACGCAAACGGCTCGCCCTTCTGGCGTGAATTGTCGAAAGTCCGGCCGTCATCGAGCGTCCCGGCGTAATGGACCCGGATCTTCTTGCCGACCTTGGCTTCCGGCCCGTCCCCCGCCTTCAGGGTCTCGTACCGCACGCCCAGCGTGGTCGTCCTGGTCTCGCCCTTCGCGGTCGGGGGTGTCGGCGGGAGTGCCTTGAACTCCTCCCGGGCCTTGTTGCTCGCCGGGTAATGACCGGCCAGCTCGCCGATCGCCTCGGGCTCTCTCTCGGACGAGGGGAGCGGTCGAGGGCTCTCGGCCCCCGGCGGCGCGGCAGGGACGATCAAGGCCGGCTCCTCACACCCCGACATGGCCACCCACCACAGCCCGACGACCCCCCATCGCCACCTCAGCATCGACCCCCCTCCGCGCCGAATCCGGCGCGTTCCCGACCCAGGATGAAGGAAAACAAGGAAGCGCGGGGGCCATGCATCGTCGGCCCCCGAGGCTTGGATTATGCCGCGCCGGGCGTCGCCCCGGTAGCACCTGCCCGCGAGCCGTCCCGCGGGACGCCCGCACCTATTCGATCGCCGCCGGGGGCATCAGCCGGACCAGCGACACCGCGATCTGACCCCCGAAGCAGACGTCCACGTCGCTCGAAGGCCGGCGTGCCCGTTTCTCGTAGTCACCGCGGTAGGACGCGACATCCCCCTCAACACAATAAACGAGCGGCAGGGGCGAGGGGTCGAGCGGGCAGAAGACGACCGC
>JAFANO010000289.1 GCA_019232645.1 Planctomycetaceae bacterium
GCAGGCGGGGATCCGGCCGCCGTCGAGATACCAGTCCTCGGCCCGGATGTCCTTCTCGGTGACCACCCGGCCGTTCGACAGCGACCGGGGCTCCCCCTCGATCGTCAGGATCCGGTCCACGAGCATCAGCGGCTCATCCGGGAGCCGGACGCGGGTCGGGTGCGCATCGACCGGGGCGAACTCGGGCCCGAGCACCTTGGCGATCGACCCGACGGCGAATTCGAGGCACTGGTCGCGGTCGAGCGCCGGCCTCGGCGCTCGTTCGACGGCCGGGGGCACGACCTCCTTCGGTGCCGTGTCCTTGTCTCCTTCGAGGGCATGCGTGGGGGGCGGCTCCGCCGGGGTCCACTCAAGGGCGGGGATGGCCTCCGGCGACTCGGCCGTCAGCGCCTCGATCAGCGCCATCTGGAAGGCGAGCTGGTTCGACATCGTCTCGGCGAGGTTGGTCGAGACGTGGAGGAACGCCTCGTGCGCCTCGGCCCGACCGGCCTGCGAGGCCAGGAGCTGGCGGCCCAGGGGGTCGGAAAGCCCTGCGAAGGTGCGTGCCATCGGCCATTTCCCTGGGTTCGGCATCGGGGACTCGGTGTGGGCAACACTCCCCATGGGGATTGGGGTGGGGGTGGTGTCGAGGTCGGGCATGTCAGGAGCGTCCGATCGATCATTCGTAGGGTCCGCAGCGCGGACCGAGCGGTTCACTTCGGCGTCGTCTGATCGGTCCGCACGGCGGACCGTACCGGATCGGGGGGCCTCGCGGCCGTCCGATCGACCGGGAGGCCACGGGGGATTGGCGAAGGGTCTGCCGCCGACCGGGACGCGGAGCAGGCGGCGGGGAGGCTCGGGCGGCTCAGGGAGGTGCGCGGTTACGGTGGTCTCGCGGCCGTAGAGCGGGGCGAGGTCGACGGGGACCCGCGCGGCGATCAGGTGGCCGAGCAGGTCGAGGACGGTGGCGAGCGCGTCCTGGCCGGCGACGCTGGCCGGGTGGGCCAGGTGGGGGCGGTCGCCGAGGATCGCGGAGATCATCCGGGTGCACGAGGCGCCGGGGCCGACCTCGACGAAGGCGCGGACGCCGTCGGCGTAGGCGCGCTCGATGACGGCGGGGAAGTCGAACCCGTGCACGGCCTGGGCCACGATCGCGTCGGCGGCCGAGTCGCGGTCGGGCACGTAGGCGCGGGCCGTCGCGCCGCTGTAGAACCGGACGCCCGGCGGCGGGGTCGTCTCGAGCAGGTGGAGCGCCCGGTAGGCCCCCTCGACCTGCCGCGCCACCTCGCAATGGACCGTGCTGACCAGCGGCAGCGGCAGGAACCGGCCGCCCACGTCGCGGACCAGGCGCCGGACCTCGTCGCGACGGCCACCGACGACCACCTCGCCCGGTGTGTTGACGATCAGCAGGTAGACGCGCGACCGACCCGCCAGCGCCGCGCGGACCTGGGCGGCGGGGCAGGGGACGATGCCGGCCAGCCAGTCGACCGGCTCCCCCTCGGCGAGCCCCCAGGCACGGCGGGCCGCCTCGCAGGGGCCGGCCAGCTCGGTCCGGAACAGCGGCGAGGCCGCCATCCGCCTGAGGATCTCGTCGCGGCCGGTCCAGGCCCGGAGCGCGAACAGGCCCGACGACTCGCCCAGGCTGTAGCCGATGACCGCGTCGGGCGCCAGGCCGAATCGCCGCAGCAGGTCGGCGGCCATCGTCCCGAAGGCGACCTGGCCGAGCATCGGCGCCCGGTGGTCGTCGAACGTCGCCGGGGGGTCGGCGTTCCAGCACGCGCCGGGGGCCATCATGCTCCGTAGAACGTCGCTCTCCTCGTCCTGGGCGCGGAGGACCTCCGGCCAGAGCGCCGAGAGGTCGCGGCCCATCCCCGCGAACTGGTTGCCCATGCCCGGGAAGACGAACGCCAGCCCCGCGCCAGGCCCGAGCGGGGATTGTTCCGGTCCCTTCTCCCTCTGGGAGAGGGTCAGGGTGAGGTCGGGGTGACGCCCGAGGCCCGGACCACCCTCACCCAGGCCGTCTCCCGGGGGGAGCGGGAAGAAGGTCGACCCAGATTCGGCACGGGTACGCGCGGTCGCCAGTTGATCGCGGAGGGTTGCCGGGCAGTCGGCCACCAGCGCCAGGCCGAGCCGCCTCCGGGAGCCGTCGCGATGGTCGCGCCACCAATCGCGGGCCAGGGCCTCGATCGGGGCGTCGGGGGACCGCGCGGCCAGCGCATCAAGTTCCCCGATGCCCCGGATCAGGCCCGATGGGTCGTCGGCCTCGATGGCGAGGAGGGCGAGGGGTCGCGCGCCGAGCGGCTGGGCGCGATCGACCGTCTCGAGCGCCCGGGCCGGCTCGTGGGCCTCCAGGACGATGCCATGGAGATTGCCGTCGACGCCCAGCGCGGCGACCGCCGCGCGGCGGGGGCCCTCTGCGCGGTCGCGGAGCCAGAATTGCGGGCCCCTCGGGGCGAAGAACGGCGCTGCCGCCAGCTCGGGCCGGAGCGTCCCGCCCCCCCGGATCGGGGGCAGGACCTGCTGGTGCAGGCAGAGCGCCGCCTTGACCACCGCCACCAGCGCCGACGCCGCGCCGGCGTGCCCGACGTCCCCCTTCGAAGACCCCAGCGCGCACGAGGCACCCCGCGGCCAGCCCCGGGCCGCCTCGGCCAGCGCCGAGGCCTCGAGCCGGTCCTCGTCCGCCCGGCCGCTGCCGTGCGCCTCGAGGTAGCCGACTTGCGACGGGGCGACGCCCGCCTCGTCGTGGGCCCGGCGCATCGCGGCGAGATACGCCGGGACGTCGCCCCCGCCGGCCGCGCCGAGGCCCCGGATCACGGCATAGACCCGGTCACCGTCCGCGACGGCGCGGTCGAGCCGCTTCAGGATCAGTACCGCCGCGCCGTCGGCGGGGACGGTGCCGTCGGCCCCAGCAGCCAGGGGCCGGACCGTCCCGCCCGGCGCGTACGGGTGGACGCGGTCGGCCGCGAGCACGGCACGGACGTCGCACGCCAGGTCGACGGCGCCGACGATCGCCTCGTCGAGCTCCCCCCGCCGCAGCAGCCGGACCGCGACGTCGAGCGCCCGGGCCCCCGACGTCTCCTCGCTCGAGACGGTGAAGCTCGGCCCGCCGACCCGGAACTCGCGCGCGATCCGGCTCGCGACCAGCCCGCCCAGCGCCCCCATCGTCCGGTTGGCCGTCAGCGGCGGGCCGGCAACGTCGCGCAGCCGCCCCACCCACGCCCGGAGCTCCTCCTCCGAGAGGTCGAGCCCGAGCTGCCGATTCCAGCGCCTGGCCTCCTCGAGCAGCGACCACCGGAAGTGGAAATTGGTCGTGTTCAGGTCGAGCCCGATCCCGACGCAGACCCCCGCGCGGAGCCGGGGCCGGTCGTCCCAGCCGGCGTCGGCGATCGCCTCGGCCGCGACTCGGAGCGCCAGCGACTGCTGTGGCAGCATCTCCTCCAGCTCTTTCGGCGGGATCCGGAACCGGTCCGTCGGCAGCGCCAGGTCCTCGATCGCATAGCCGGCGAACGCGCGGCCGTCCCCCCCGCATGCGCGACGGAACCAGTCGGCCTCCTCCACGCCCCACCAGTTCCGCAGCGCGGCCGGCGCACCCGGCCCGTCGGCGCCGAGCACCCGCTCCTGGAACGCCCGCAACCCCCGGAACGGCCCGACATGCGCCGACATCCCGACGATCGCGATCGGGATGGAGCTCCCATCCCCCTCGCCCCCCGGGAAAGGGTCGGGGTGGGGGCGGCCCCTCGACGGCCTTCCATCGCGGGAAACGTCCTCCGCCCGGCCCGGCACCCATTCTTCGATCAGCGCATGGGCATTGATCCCGCCGAACCCGAACCCGCTGATCGCCGCGCGTCGGGGCCGCCCGTCATCGCGGGCCTCCCACGGCTCGGCCCCGGTCAGGACGCGGAACGGGCCGCCCTCGTAGTCGAGGCTCGGCGCCGGCGCGGCGAAGTTGGCCGTCGGGGGGAGCGTCCGGTGCCGCAGCGCCAGCAGCACCTTCAGCAGCGCGGCCGCGCCCGCGGCCGTCAGCGCGTGGCCGATGTTCGACTTGACCGACCCGACGACGCAACGGCCCGGGGCCCAGCCTCCCGGCCCCCAGAGGGTGCGCAGGCTGGCGAACTCGACGGCGTCGCCGACCGGCGTGCCGGTCGCGTGGCATTCGATCAGGTCGACGTCGCGCGGGTCCCAGCCCGCGCGGTCGTATGCGGCGCGCATGGCGCGGAGCTGCCCCTCCGAGCTGGGCGCCAGCAGGCCGCCGTCGATGTCGTTCGACAGCCCGACCGCCGCGACGGTCGCGTAGATCCGGTCGCCCCGTCGCAGCGCGTCGCCCAGCCGCTTCAGGACGAACATCCCCGCCCCCTCGCCGACGACCAGCCCGTCGCCCTCGGCGTCGAACGGTGCCGGCCGACCCCGGCTCGACAGCGCCCGGAGCTGCGCGAACCCCATCTGGGTGTAGAGCGGGTCGGGCCGCGACAGCCCGCCCGTCAGCATCGCGTCCGCCCGGCCCTCCAGAAGCTCGTCTGATGCAAGCTTCAGGGCGTAGAGCGACGACGCACACGCCGCGTCGAGCGTAAACGCCCC
>JAFANO010000432.1 GCA_019232645.1 Planctomycetaceae bacterium
ATTCGAGATCTCAGAATTCGAGATCTCAGATTTTCAAATTTCAAATCAACAGATCGAGCGCAGGAAACACCTGGGATCCGTAACTTGGATCATCGAGTGAGGTTGTAGCGGTCATGATGCCCGTTATCGAGTACATCCACGCGATCGAGGGACGGCTACGGATCAAGGTACCCGAGGTCAAGCACTCTCCCGTCCGGGCCCGCGAGATCGAGGACCTGTTCCGGGCGGTCGCTGGAATTCATGAAGTCCGGGCGAACCCGATCACAGGGAACGTCCTGCTCCTGCACGACCCGAGACGGATCGCCGCCCGCCAGATCTTGGGTGCCCTGATCGCGGCCGGATACATGGGGATGGGCATCGACGGGGGGAGGGCGCGGCCCGAGGGCGGCGGCGAGGTCGCGGCGACGATCGCCGAACTGCTGACCTGGGTCGTCCTTCGGGCCTGGAGGGGGCTCAACCCGGGCCACGACTTGATCGAACGGCTCGTGGAGGCCGCGGCCCAGTTCCTGATCAAGCTCGTCCTCGGGCGCGCCGCGGCCGCGTTCGCCTGAGCCCCGGGTCGGCCCGGGGCGGATCGTCACCGCCGCGAGCGATCCCGTGCCGAGCCGTCATCCATCAGGGGGCGGAGGCCGTTCAGGGTGGCCAGGATGGCCGCGCCGTTGCTGATCAGGGTCGTCCCGATCGGGCCGGTCAGGCCGAGCAGGGTCAACCCGATGGCGGCGCAGTTGGGATAGAAGTTGAGGATCCAGCCCTGCTGGATCAGCCCGATCGCCTCGCGTGCCACGTCGATCGCCTCGGGGATCTTCCAGAGGCTCTCCTCGAGCAGGGCGATGTGAGCCGTCTCGCGGGCGATGTCCGACGACCCGTGGACGGCGATCCCGACATCGGCTTGCGCCAGGCAGAGTGAGTCGTTGATCCCGTCGCCCACCACCGCGACCGTCCGCCCCTCGCGCTGGAGGCCCTGGACGAATTCCGCCTTCTGCTCGGGGAACACGCCCGCGACGAAGCGGTCGATCCCGACGGACTGCGCGATCGCCTGGGCGACTTCCGAGCTGTCCCCCGTCAGCATAATGATCTGCTCGACCTGCCGTTCGCGCAACGCCTGCACCACGTCCGCCGCATCGGCCCTCAACGGGTCGTGGTAGGCGATACGGCCGGCGAAGGCACCATTGACGGCGATGAACAGGCTCGACAGGCCCGCGCGAGCCCGACCGTTGCGGCCGAGGGCGACCCCATTGGCTTCGAGGAACCTGCCGGAGCCGACGAGGACGTCCGCCCCGTCGACCCGGGCCCGCACGCCGAGTCCGATGCTGTAATCCGAGGATTCGCGGTCCGGGATGAGCAGGCCCCGGCCCTGAGCGGCGCGGCAGATGGCCGCGGCGACCGGATGGGTTAACCGGGCCTCCGCCGCCGCGGCCAACGCCAGCAGGTCATCCTCGGCCATGCTCCGGTCGTAGGCCACGATCTCAACGACCTCGGGGACCCCGGTCGTCAAGGTCCCGGTCTTGTCGAAGACGATGGTGTCGACCTCGGCGAGCCGCTCCAGGCAGCGGCCCCCCTTGATCAGGACCCGCTGGCGCGCCGCCTTGGCCATCGCGGCCAGGATGGTCGTCGGGGCCGCGACACGGATGCCGGTGCCGAAGTCGACGATCAACAGCGACGCCGCCAAGTCGGCGCTGGCGGTCGCGATCATCGAGCCCCCGGCGCCCAGGAAGCTGTAGGGTACGAGCCGGTCGGCGAACAACTGCTCGTATTGCTGCACCCGGGTCTCACCGACCGGGGCGTTGAGCAGGAACTGGACGATGCTCGACGCCATCGTCTCGGACCCGACCCGTTCCGCCCGCAGGTACAGCTTGCCCTCGGTGGTGGCGGTGCCGGCGAGGACCTCGTCGCCCGGCCCTTTCAGGACGGGCATCGACTCGCCGGTCAGCATCTTCTGGTCCACCGTGGCCTGGCCCGACGTGACGATGCCGTCGACCGGGATGCTCTCCCCCGGGTAGACGACGACCTCGTCGCCAGGCTGCAGCTCCTCGACTTTGACCCGCACCTTCTTGCCGTCGCGGAGGACCCAGGCGAAGAAGTTCTTGCCGTCATAGAGCCCTTCGATGGTCCGGATGGACCGCTGCATGGTGAAGCCGCGGAGCAGGTCCCCCAGGGAGATCAGCCAGACCATGATCGCCGCCGTCCCGAACTGCCCCTGCAGCGCCAGGACGGTCGTCGCCGAGGCGTCCAGGACGTCGACGTTCAGTTTGGAGTTGCGGAACAGGGCGTGATAGGCACGCCGGAAGACCGGGACCGCGGCCCCGGCCAGCAGCCACGGGGCGAGCACCGACTCGCCCAGGGCGACGAAGGCCGCAGCGGTGGCGAGGATCAGGGGGAGCCCGACGAGCGAGTCGCTCTTCGGCTGCTGGAGGCGCGCGGGGGGTGGTGAGACTTCCCGGAGTTGCCTGCGGTCAAGCCCGGCGAGTCGGGCGACGAGGTCCTCGGGCCGGACCCCGGCGGGGTCGTGTGTCACGACCACACTCCGGCTCGCGGGGCTGAGCCGAACCTCGCGGATACCCGGCTGATTCCCGAACCAGGCTTTCAGGGACGCATGGTCGTACCGGAACACATCCGGATCCTCGATGCGGATCCGGGCCCGACCCGAGATGGCATGCACGA
>JAFANO010000682.1 GCA_019232645.1 Planctomycetaceae bacterium
ACCCGCTCCAGGACGTACGACCGGCGCCTCTCGAACTGGGCCCTCATGGCGGCGACCGAGTCCTGCGGCCCGGTGATCGCCTCCAGCGCCGCCCACTGGCTGATCGAGCAAGGGTTGCTCGTCTCCTGGCTCTGGACGTCGCCCATGAACTTCGCCACGGCCGAGGGGGCGATCGCCCAGCCGATCCGCCAGCCGGTCATCGAGTACGTCTTGCTCACCCCGGAGATCGTGATCGTCCGCTCGGCCAGCCCCGGCCGGAGCGCGGCGAAGCAGGTGGGCCGGGCGTCCCCGTAGGTCAACTGCTCGTAGATCTCGTCGGAGAGGACCCCGACCTTCTCGGTCCGCAGGACGGCGTCGGCCAGCGCGTCGAGCTCCTGGCGGTCGTAGACCACACCCGTCGGATTCGACGGGCTGTTGATCATCAGCAGCTTGGTCCTCGGGGTGACCGCGGCCAGGAACTGGCCGGGCGTGAGCTTGAAGCCGGTCGCCTCGGTCGTCGGGAGCACCACGGGGGTCGCCCCCGCCAGCTTGACCAGGTCGAAGTAGCTGACCCAGTAGGGGGCGGGGATGATCACCTCGTCGCCCGGGCCGCAGACGGCCATCAGCGCGTTGTGGATCGAGTGCTTGGCGCCGTTGGAGACCACCACCTGCGCCTCGTGTGTCGGCAGGCCGTGCTGCTCGGTATAGAGCCGGGCCAGCGCCTGGCGCAGCTCGGGGATGCCGGAGGGGGGAGTGTAGTGGGTCTGGCCCGCGCGCATCGCGCGGAGCGCCGCCTCCTGGATGTTCTCAGGCGTCGGGAAGTCGGGCTCGCCGAGGGCGAAGTCGAGCACGTCCACCCCCGCGGCCCTCAACCGCTTCACCGTGCCGGCCATCGCCATGGTCGCCGATGGGGCGATCGCACTCACTCTCTCGGCCAGTGTCAAGGCCATCGCGTCCGAATCTCCTGAAGGCTGAGGACCGTCACGCCTCGACTCGGGGACCGGCGACCTCTGACGAGGAGCGGACCCCGACCGTCGGCTCGCCCCCAGACTAACACGGCGCGATCCGCGCCGTCACGTCCCTGCCCCGCCCGTGTCCCTTGGCTCCCACGTGAATCTCGTCGATTTCATCCCCTCAATGACCGAGAGCACCCATTCTCACCGGTGGGATTTGCCCCGGGAGCGGCGGGGTGATAAACTGTAGTAGTCTGGCAAGGACTATCAATCGCAAAAGCAAACGAGAAAAAAAGAGAAGAATATAGCTCGGGAGATGCGGGACTTCGGTCGATCTTACGGGAAGTCTTCGGATCCTGATCGAGAGACGTGGTGAGAGGTCGATTGCGCAAAGTGAAATGCTTTGCCCACGAGGGAATAGTCAGGGCATGGACCGGCATCAAGAGTTCCTTTCACCGCAAGGAGGGCGGCAAGGGATGGGCTTTTCCCGCAACGGCGTTTCATCCGAGGCATCGGGGATGAGGCGACCTTCGAGGGTTGGGGGCTCACATGCACCGTGTGGTGGTCACCGGTATCGGAGTGGTTTCGCCCAACGGGATCGGTCGCCAGGCCTTCGGCGAGGCGATCGTTGAGGGGCGCTCCGGCGTCAGCTTCATCGAGAGCTTCGACACGACCGGCCTTGCGATCCGGATCGCCGGCGAGGTCAAAGACTTCGATGTCATGCCGTTTCTAGGTGAGCACAAGAAGAACGTCAAGCTGATGAGCCGCGCGGTCCGCTTCGCGGTGGGGGCGGCGGGCTTGGCCGTGGAGGACGCGGGCCTGGAGACCTCCAAGCTCGACCCGTCGCGGTTCGGCATCTGCATGGGGACGGGGATCACGCCGGTCGACGTCGGCGAGCTGGTCGGCCCGATCACGCGGGCGATGCGGCCCGACGGCAGCTTCGACCTGGGCGAGTTCTCGATGGCGCGGGCCGAGTCGATCTTCCCGCTCTGGCTGTTGCAGCACCTGCCGAACATGGCGGCGGCGCACATCTCGATCTTGCATCACGCGATGGGCCCGAACAACACGATCGTCACGGCCTGCGCCGCGGGGACCCAGGCGGTGGGCGAGGCGTTCCGCCTGATCGCCCGGGGCGACGCCGATGTCGTGCTGGCCGGCGGCTGCGACAGCCGGCTCGACCCGCACCTGCTGGTGGCCTACCACGCGATGAAGGCCGTCAGCACCTCGGTCCGGCCGCCGGCCGAGGTCTCGCGGCCCTTCGACGGCGAGCGTGACGGGTTCGTCCTGGGCGAGGGGGCGGCCGTGCTCGTGCTCGAGAGCCTCCGCCGCGCCCGGAGGCGCAAGGCAACGATCTACGCCGAGGTCACCGGCTACGGCTCGTCGTTCGACGCCTACGGCATCACCCGCCCCGAGCCCGACGGCAAGGGCGCGGCGATCGCCATGACGGCCGCCATGCGCGAGGCGCACGTCGACCCCGCCGACATCGATTACATCAATGCCCATGGGACGAGCACCCGGCTCAACGACCTGATGGAGACGGTCGCCGTCAAGCGGGTCTTCGGCCACCGTGCGACGACGATCCCCTTGAGCTCGCAGAAATCGATGGTGGGCCACCTGATCGGGGCCTCGGGCGCGCTGGAGGCCGCGGCCACCGCGATGTCGCTCCAGCGCGGGGTCATCCCCCCGACGATCAACCAGGCCACACCCGACCCCGACTGCGACCTCGACTACGTCCCCAACACCGCCCGCGAGCAGCCGCTGCGGACGGCCATCTCCAACAGCTTCGGCTTCGGCGGCCAGAACGCCTCGCTGGTCATGGCCCACGTCTGATCGGGGGCGAGGGGCGACCGACCCTCCCCCGTCCCGATCGGCCGCGCCGGTCGGCCGGGTCCGAAGGGAGCGGGTCTTCACGCCCAAGCGACGATGGGGGAGATAGCACGTCCCACGAGCTTCGGCCCGATGGTCGCGTCATCGGGAGACGCCGCGACGCCTCCTGACCCGGTGGGTCAGGCCAGACATGGGGATAGAAAAAACCCCAGTGGAGAAACCTGGGGTGGGAAGAGATGGTCCGTCGAGGAGAGGAACGGGCTCGCGTCGATTATTCCTTCTTGGCGGCCTTATTGCAGGACTCGCCCTCGAGCGCTTCCTTCTTCTCATTGATCACCGGGCACTTCGGCGCCTCCTCCTTATTCAGGTCGATGAATTCCTTCCACTCGTCGGGCAGGTTGTCCTCGTGGAAGATCGCCTCGACGGGGCACTCGGGGACGCAAGCCTCACAGTCGATGCATTCCTCGGGGTGGATGTAGAGCATCTGTGCCCCCTCGTAGAAGCAATCGACGGGGCAGACGACGACGCAGTCGGTGTATTTGCAATCGAAGCAAGGCTCGGCTACGACATGAGCCATTCATGCGCTCCTTTGCGAAACGGTCACGTGATTCCGATTCATCATCGGTGCGGCGAGCTCGAATATCTCGCCCGCCCGGGCAAATCCGGATCATCTTAGACCGCGCGTCCCGGATGGTCAAGAGAGCGCGGGACGCGCGCGTCGTCCAAAACTACGGTCAGGACTTGGCCTTTCGCTTGGCGCTCTTGATGTAAACCGGCTTCAGGGGGACGTCGTCATGGGGCCCGTTCGACCCGGTGGGCACCTTGGCGATGGCGTCGACGACCTCCATGCCCGAGACGACCTTGCCGAAGACGGTATAGCCGGCCGAGCCGGGCCGGGGGTCGAGGCCGCGGCCGTTGTCCACCAGGTTGATGAAGAACTGCGCGGTCGCCGAGTTGGGGTCGCTGGTGCGGGCCATGGCGATCGTCCCGCGCTTGTTGCTCAGGCCGTTGCTCGCCTCATTCTGGATCGGGGCGTGCGTCGGCTTCTCGACCATCGCATCGGTCATCCCGCCGCCCTGGATCATGAAGCTGGGGATGACGCGGTGGAAGACCAGGTCGTTATAGAAGCCCTCATCGACGTATCGGAGGAAGTTGTCGGTCGTGATGGGCGCCCGGGCTGGGTCGAGCTCCAGGACGATCGGGCCGAGCGTGGTGTCGAGCTCGACGAGGGTACGGTCGGCGGCGGCCCCGACGGCGTCGGTCATCATCAAGGCCCCGAGGCCGATCAGCACCGCGAGTCCGGCGCAGAGGTAAATCATGGGTCGTCCTTGTGGCATGGCAATGAGAAACCACTCGGGAGGGAGAGACCAGGAGCGCCCTCGCCCCCCGAGCGAGGGCCGGGCCCTCGGATCGGCCCCGACTTTAGCACAGGCCGGGCCGCGGTGTCGAGGAGGCACACGGGCCCGCATACCCCTCCGGATTTCGAGGCTCAAGCCCGATCCCGTTGAAACCCAATCCCCTTGATTGTCCGAGGTTGGATGCCACGGATCCCGGAGACGGGATCCGTGCGCGGAGGCCATCGCCGAAAAAAGTGCATCGGGTCCCGAAGACGGGACCCGATGCACTCGCTTGATCTTTCCCCATCGTCTCGTCCTCGCGACCTCGGCGCGTCCACCGGGCGGACGGGAC
>JAFANO010000703.1 GCA_019232645.1 Planctomycetaceae bacterium
TGCAGTTGGTTGGGACTCTGCCCGCACCACCGGATCACCGGGGGGAAGGTCCTCAGCAGCCGCGTGCGTCCCGGGGCGAACCGGGCGGCGCAGGCGCTGCGGCTGGCGGCCCGATCGCTGCATGCGTCCCAGAGCGCGTTGGGGGCCTTCTTCCGGCGCCTCAAGAGCCGCCTCGGGGCCGCCCAGGCGATCGTGGCGACGGCCCATAAGTTAGCGCGGCTGGTCTATAGCATGCTGAAGCACGGCACGACGTATGCCCAGCAGGGGCACGATGCCTATGAGCAAACGTATCGACAACGATCGGCCGCGGCCCTGGCCCGGAAGGCGCGTGAGTTAGGCTACGAGTTGGTTCCCGCGCCGGTCGTCAGCTAGGCCCAGAGTGGGAGACATCGTGCCAAGGACGAGGCGCTAGCCGTTCGAACATCGCCAACCAACACCCCGCGAAATCCCGTGGGGAGGGGGGCGATCTCGATCAACTCCCCTCGATTCAGATGACCCCGAACGCAAGTCTCAACAGCCGGCAAATGCAGTTCCTTGGGAGCCTCTCATACAGATTCCAGGGATTTCGTGTGCTCGGTCTGCTGATTTGAAATCGGAAATCTCAAATTTGAGATCCGGAATCTGAAATCTCGAATTTGAGATCCGGACAGAGCGCACAAAAGATCCGGAATGCGTATAAGACTGGACCAGGTCTTTGGGGCAGGCCGGGTTGACTGGTGGAAGCGTACAGTCGGGCCAATTCCCCCCACAATTCCTCCAAACGTTCTCCAATCTCTCGCGGGAAAAATGACGATGACTTGAGGGAAGAGTGCTCCGAACCTTCAGGAACGGGGCGACGGGGAGTTGGAGCGGCCCGCGTTGACGAGCGAGGGGGGATGGGCTATGGTGCCGTCCCGGAATCGGTGCGCCGGGGTTGCCGAGGGTCGGCGCCGATCGTCGCGGGGCAGGGAGGCCCACGCATGGCCATGATCATCGACGCGTCCCTGGCCGATGAGACCGAGGCCGAGGGGGTGGCGTTTGCCCGAGAGGTGCTCCGGATCGAGGCCGAGGCGCTGGAGCGGGTCCGGGTCCGGCTCGGCGGCTCGATCGCGCGGGCGGCCGACATGGTCTACCAGTGCACGGGAAGCGTGATCGTCACGGGGATGGGCAAGGCGGGGCACGTCGGCCAGAAGCTGGCGGCCACGCTGGCCTCGACCGGGACGCGCGCCTTCCCGCTCCACCCCGCCGAGGCGGTCCACGGCGACCTCGGCCGGATCCGCTGCGGCGACGTCGTCCTGGCGCTGTCGCAGAGCGGCGAGACCGACGAGGTGCTCCGGCTGGTCCCGGCGATCCGTCGGATCGGCGCCGGATTGATCGCGATCACCGAGCGGGCCGGCAGCTCGCTCGGGCAGGCCGCCGACCTCTGCGTCGCGCTCGGGCCGATCGAGGAGGCCTGCCCGTTGGGGCTGGCCCCCTCGGCCAGCACCACCGCGCTGATGGCCGTCGGCGACGCCCTGGCGCTACTGGTCAGCCGGATGCGCGACTTCCGCGCCGAGGACTTCGCGCTGTATCACCCCGGCGGCAGCCTCGGGCGTAAGCTCAGCCGCGTCGAGGACGTGATGCGGACCGGCCACCAGCTCCGCCGCGCGCACGTCGACGAGACGGTCCGCGAGGTCTTCATCCGGCTCGCCGGTCCCCGACGCCGCTCGGGGGCGGTCCTGATCGTCGACGAACAGGAGGTGCTGCTCGGCATCTTCACCGACAGCGACCTCGCCCGGCTCTTCGAGAAGCGGCGCGAGGCCGACCTCGACCGGCCGATCGGCGAGGTGATGACCCGCGACCCGGTCCAGGTCGCCGTCGACGCCACGCTCGCCGAGGCGATCGAGGCCATGAAGGCCCGCAAGATCAGCGAGCTGCCGGTCGTCGACGGCGGCGGCCGGCCGGTCGGCCTGATCGACCTGACCGACCTGATCGGCCTGGTCCCCGCCGAATTCGAGGAGTGAGCCGGATGCGAGCGTCCGACGACCTGGCCGCGCGGTGCGGGCCGATCGAGCTGCTGGTGGTCGACGTCGACGGCGTCCTGACCGACGGCGTCATCGCGATCGACGACCGAGGCGTCGAGACGAAGCACTTCCACGTCCGCGACGGCAGCGCCTTCTACCTCTGGCGCAAGGCCGGCAAGCGGGCCGCGATCCTCTCGGGCCGGTGGGCGCCGCTGGTCGACCGCCGCGCGGCCGAGCTGGGGATCGCGCCGGTGATCCAGGGGACCCCCCAGAAGGCCGGGCCGTTCCGCGGCCTGATCGACGGCCTGGGCCTCGACGCCAGGCAGGTCTGCTACGTCGGCGACGACCTGCCCGACCTGCCCGTCCTCCGCGGCGTCGGCCTGGCCGCCTGCCCGGCCGACGCCGCGGCCGAGGTCCTCGAGGACGCACACCTCGTGACCGACGCCCCGGGCGGCCGAGGCGCCATCCGCGAGGTCGTCGAGACCATCCTCAAGCATCAGGGCGCCTGGGACGGGCTCGTCGCCCGCTACCGCGCCCCCGCGTGAAACAGGAGGAGCGACCCCCGAGGACGCCTCGAGCGGATCCCCGGATCCGGGATGACCCGTTTGGTTCCCCGAACCCGTGATGTGGACGCAGGCGCGGTGGATCGATCCACCCGGCATCGCGGTTTCCTCCATCCGACCGACGGATATCATTGTGTTCAAGAAAGTTCTTCAGGTCGCGGCGACCTTCGGCCTGTTGCTGGCGGGATACCTCGGCTATGTCCGGGGCTTCGCGCTCGTGGCCGCGCGGGTCAGCCGGGACCTGGGCGGCGAGAGCGTGCCGTTCGCCGTCAACTCGTCGAAGTCGAAGAAGGAGACGACCGCGCTGGCCGTGCGGGCGTTCGGCCGCGACCACTGGACGACCGACGAAGAGAACACGATCCGCTACTACAACTCCGACCGCGGCTACTGGATGTACGCCAAGTCGTACGAGCGGCTCAAGGACGGCAAGCAGTTGAAGTTCGAACCGTTCGCGCTGATCTCGTGGTCGCGCGATCGCAGGTCGCTCAAGACGATCACCAGCGATAAGTCGGTCATCGACCTCGACCGGCCGCTCGGCCTGGACAACAAGTCGGACACGCCGATCCACGTCATCCACGCCATGATCGAGGGGAACGTCCGGCTCCGCGACGACAAGGCCACCCGGATCCCCGACGACGACCTGGTCATCGGCCCGATGGCCTACATCGAATACGACGAGGCCGACTTGGAGATCCGGTCCGATCGCGAGGTCGTGATCCAGGACGTCGACATGCGGGTCACCGGCACCGGCTTCCTGATCAAGCTCCGCCCCAAGAACGAGACCGACCCGGGCACGGGCTTCCCCGGGGCCAAGACGGCGTACCTGAGGCGCGACGTGCACATCATGATGAACGACGTCGGCCGGTCGGGGATCCTGCCCGGCACGGCACGGCCCGAGCAAGCGCAGGGGGACAAGACGCCGCTCGACCTCCGCTGCGTCGGGCAGATGCAGGTCGACCTGCCCCGCGAGCGGCGCTACCCGCCGACTTTCGTCGGGCCTCCCCAACCCCCCGGGGCGACGCTGGCGACCTTCACGCGCGATGTCGTGGTCCTGCGCGGCAAGCTCCACCAGATGCCCGACCAGCTCAACTGCGACGACCTGCGCCTGATCCTGATCAAGGCCGAGAAGGCCGCCGCCAGGGCGGGGCCCAGCGCGGAGCCCGGCAAGGACGACCTGCTCGCCGCCGACCCAGACCTGTCCCGGGAAGAGGACTCCGGCGGCGGTTCGGCGCTGACCCTCCGCCGCGCCGAGGCCACCGGGCACGCCGTCTGGCTCCAGTCGAAGTCGGACGGCCTGACGGTCCGGTGCAACGAGCTGATCCACAAGAAGCTGGCCCCCGAGCAGGCCGACGAGACTTACTTCCGGGGCGACGCCACCACCCGGCTCCAGGTCGAGAAGCTCGAGCTCATCAAGGACGGCCCCGACAAGGGCAAGGTCCAGTCCGTCACGACGATCCGGACGACCGACGCGGCGATCTTCGACGACGGCCAGA
>JAFANO010000743.1 GCA_019232645.1 Planctomycetaceae bacterium
CGGACCTCGTGGATGTTGGACCGGGCCGCGTCGCGGTCGAACTCGCAGGCATCGGCTAGGTCGATCTTTGTGATCACGGCGAGGTCGGCCGAGTTGAACAGGCCGGGGTACTTCAACGGCTTGTCCTCCCCCTCGGTGACCGACAGCAGCGCCACGCGGAGGGCCTCGCCGAGGTCGTAGCTCGAGGTGCAGACCAGGTTGCCGACGTTCTCGATAAACAGGAGGTCGAACGCGGCGAGGTCCCAGTTGAGCAGGTGCCGCTCGACCATCTCGGCCTCGAGGTGGCAGATGCCATGGGTCTGGATCTGCCGCACGGGCACGCCGCTGCGGGCCAGGCGTCGGGCGTCGTTGTCGGTCTCCAGGTCGCCCACCAGCGCCGCCGGCTTGACTCCCAGGTCGGCCAGGGCCTTGAGCGTCCGCTCGAGGAAGGTCGTCTTGCCCGTGCCCGGGCTGGAGACCAAGTTCAGCACGAACAGGCCGGCCTCGCGGAACCGCCCGCGGAGCACGGCGGCGCACTGGTCGTTCTTCTTGAGCAGGCCCTGGCGGAGTTCGACGATCCGGGGGATCATGGGCGATCCTCCTCGGCGACATCTTCGGCGACCTCGGACTCGCTCGACTCGACCTCGATCGACTCGACCTCGATTTCTCGACCCTGGCGGATGTCGGCGCTGGGGGTCCCGCAGGCCGAGCAGCGGAAATGCTGGACGCCGGGGAGCTCGAACGTCCGGTCGCAGGCCGGACAGTGGATCGCCACGGGGACGGTCCGGATGACCAGGCGCGAGCCCTCGAGCGGCGTGTCCCGGGTGACGATATCGTAACAGAATTCGAGGGAGTCGGCCACCACCCCGGCCAGCGCGCCCAGATTCAGCCGAACCTCGCGGACCTTCCCGCCGTCGACGCGCGGGAGGGCCTCGCACACGATCTCCACCAGGCTGTGCGCGAGCGAAAGTTCGTGCAAGGTCTCTGGAGTTCCCATCGAGTCTGGTGTCGGATGGAAGGGGATTGGAGGCGCGGCGGACGATGCGGGGTGGTGTCTCCCGGCCCACACTGATTCTAAGGAGTTCGGCCTCGGCGCGTCAAACGCCCGACGATCCCGGGCCCTTGCCCCAGGACGAGCCGTCGGGGTCCATCGGCATGAAGCGGCTATCTTGCCCCGCTCGACGCGACCGGATCGCCCCCCTGGATCGCCGAGGCCACGGCCGCCTGGCCGAGGGAGAGGCCGCCGTCGTTGGCCGGGACGCGGCGGTGGACCAGGACCTCGAACCCCTCATGGTGGAGCCGGTCGGCCGCCCGGCGCAGCAGGAGCATGTTCTGAAAGACACCGCCGCTCAGGGCGACCGAGTCGACCCCGGTGTGGTCCCTCGCCCAGCGGGCCAGCTCGACGACCGCCCCGGCCACCGCATGGTGGAACCGGCCCGCCAGCACCGTCCCAGGCACCCCGCGTCGGAGCTCGGCCGCGATCGTGCGGAGCAGCGGGGCGGGATCGACCACGACGGGACCGTCCGCCTCGGGGACCTCGAGGGCGAACGCGCCCCAGGCCCCCTCGTCGCGCGCGTCGCACCGCGACTCCATCTCGATGGCGGCCTGGGCCTCGTACGTGACCGTCTGACGGACGCCGATCAGCGCGGCCACGGCGTCGAAAAGACGGCCCATGCTGCTGGTGGGGACGCAGTTCAGGCCCCGCTCGAGCTGCCGGCGCAGGACCCGACGCTCGGCCTCGGGGCAGGCCGCCACGCAGGGCAGGTCGTCGTCCCAGGGCAAGCCGGCCGCCCAGAGGTGGGCCAGGGCCGAACGGTAGGGGCGGTGGATGGCGGCGTCGCCGCCGGGCAGCGGGATGTATTTCAGGTGGGCAAGGCGGCGGAACCCCCGGTAATCGGCCAGAAGGACCTCGCCCCCCCAGATCGCCCCGTCGAGGCCGTAGCCGGTGCCGTCGAGGATGACGCCGATCACCGGCCTCGAGCCGTCTAGGCCATGCTCGAGCATGACCGACGCGGCGTGGGCGTGGTGGTGCTGCACCGCGATCAACGGCAGGCCGCGCCCCTCGGCGAAGCGGCCGGCCCACCGCGCGCTGAGGTAGCCCGGGTGGCTGTCGCAGGCGACCACGGCCGGCTCGGCGCGGAAGAGGGCCCGGAAGTGCGCCTCGGCCCGCGCGAAGGCCTCGAGCGTCTCCAGGTTCCCCATGTCGCCGATGTGCTGGCTGAGGTACGCGTACGGCGGCCGGGCCAGGCAGAACGTCGCCTTGAGCTCGCCGCCGACGGCCAGGACCGTCGGCCCCGATCCGGATCCGGGCCACGCCACCGGGAACGGCGCGTATCCCCGCGAGCGTCGCACGGGGGCCTCGGCCCCGTCGAAGGCGCGCACCACCGAGTCGTCGCACACGGCGTGGATCGGCCGGTCATGCAGCAGGAAGGCGTCGGCCAGCGACGCGAGCCGGGCGAGGGCCTCGGCGTTGTCGCGGGCGATCGGCTCGTCGCTCAGGTTGCCGGAGGTCATCACCAGCGGCCGGTCGCCCACCAGGAGGTGGTGCAGCGGCGTGTAGGGCAGCATGACCCCGAGGAACGCGTTGCCCGGGGCCACCCCCTCGGCGATCGGCCGAACGTCGGTCGGGCCGGTCCGGCGGCGCAGGAGCACGATCGGCCGGGCGCGGCTCGTCAGCAGCCGTTCCTCGTGGGCGTCGATCTCGACGAACGCGCAGGCCGAGGCCGCGGAGGCGGCCATCAGGGCGAAGGGCTTGTCCACGCGTCCCTTGCGCGCGCGGAGGCGGGCGACGGCCTCGGCGTCGGTCGCGTCGCAGGCGAGGTGGAAGCCGCCCAGGCCCTTGATCGCGACGACTTGACCCCCGGCGAGCGCCTCGCGGGCCAGGCGGAGGGCCTCCTCGCCCTGGGGCCAGGGCCCGTAATCGACCGGGCGGGCGGCGGCATCCGAGGCCCTCGCGGAGGGGACCAGCCAGAGCCGGGGACCGCAGGCCGGGCAGGCGTTGGGCTGGGCGTGGAAGCGACGGTTGGTCGGGTCGTGATACTCGGCCGCGCAGGCCGGGCACATGGGGAACCCGGCCATCGTCGTCTGCGCGCGGTCGTAGGGGATGTCCCGGACGATGGTGAACCTCGGGCCGCAGTTCGTGCAGTTGAGGAAGGGATAGCGGTAGCGGCGGTCGGCCGGGTCGAAGAGCTCCCGGAGGCAGTCGTCGCAGGTGGCGATGTCGGGGGAGATGGGCGTGCTCAGGTCGTCCAGGCGCCGGCTCTCGACGATGACAAAGTCCCGCTCCTCCCGCGCCGGCAGCTCCTCGACGCCCACCGCGTCGATCACCGCCAGAGGGGGCCGTCGTTCCAGGAGGTCGCGCTGGAAGTCCTCGACGGCCGTCGGCGGGCCTTGCACCTCGATGAACACGCCCGAGGAGTCATTCCCCACGTGCCCGGTCAGGCCGTGCCGTCGCGCCAGGGCATGGACGAACGGCCGGAACCCGACCCCCTGGACCAACCCTCGCACGAGGAGCCGCCGCCTGACCTGAAGAAGGACCGGACCGCCCACCATGACAATGATTCTATCAGTTCCAAAATCCGCGGAGAATTCTCCCCTGTCATCAGCGTTCTGGCCTGGATCAATTGCCTCCGAATCCTCCCTCCACTTTCCCCGATCCCTCGATTACAAAATCGGGAGAAACCACGAGATTGTCTCTCAGACCGACCTCGGGCGTCGCGTCGGCTTGGGGGTGGGATCGGGCTTGTCTTCGGGGGAAGGCAGGGATCGCGCCTTCGCGCCGGTCCCGGCGGCGGACTTGCCGCGTGCGGTGTGTGCCTTGGGCAGCTTGGCGGGGAAGAGGCGCGGGATCACGTCGTCGAGGGTGTCGATCGCGTGGAAGGTCATGTCGGACTTGACCTCGGCGGGGAGCTCGATCAGGTCCTTCTCGTTGTGCCTGGGGATCAGGACGGCCTGGATGCCCGCGCGGCGGGCGGCCAGGACCTTCTCGCGGACCCCGCCGACGGGCAGGACGCGGCCGGTCAGGGTGACCTCGCCGGTCATCGCCAGGTCCTGATGGATCGGCTTGCGGCGGACCAGGCTCATCAAGGCCGCGGCGATCGCCACGCCGGCCGACGGGCCGTCCTTGGGGACGGCGCCGGCGGGCACGTGGATGTGCATGTCGGTCTTGCTGAACCACGAGGCGTCGATCGCGAACTGCTGGGCGTGGCTGCGCAGGTAGCTCATGGCCGCCTGGGCGCTCTCGCGCATCGAGTCGCCCAGCAGGCCGGTCAGCGTCAGGGCCCCCTTGCCGGGCATGGCGGTCGCCTCAATGAAGAGGATCTCGCCGCCGGTCGGCGTCCAGGCCAGCCCGGTCGCGACGCCGGGTGTCCCGGTCCGGTCGGCCACCTCGCGGAAGAAGCGCGGCGGTCCGAGCACCTCGGGCACCATCGCCGCGGTCACCGTCACCCGCTCGCGCTGACCTTCGGCGTGCTTGCGTGCGATCTTGCGGCAGATCGCCGCGATCTCGCGCTCGAGGTTCCGCAGGCCCGCCTCGCGGGTATAGTCGGCGATGACCTTGCGGATCGCGTCGTCGGCGAACGTCACGTCCCCGGCCGTCAGGCCGTGCTCATCGAGCTGCTTGGGGATGATGTACCTCTGCGCGATCAGCGTCTTCTCCTCCTCGCTGTAGCCGGGGAGCTGGAGCACCTCCATCCGGTCGAGCAGGGGGGGCGGGATCGTCTCGAGCACGTTGGCCGTGGCGATGAACATCACCCGCGACAGGTCGAAATCGACGTCCAGGTAATGGTCGCGGAACGTCGCGTTCAGTTCGGGGTCGAGCACCTCCAGCAGCGCCGCGGAGGGGTCGCCCCGGAAGTCGGCGCCGAGCTTGTCGACCTCGTCGAGCATGAAGACCGGGTTGTTGGTCCTCCCCCTGCGGATGCCCTGGAGGATCCGGCCGGGCATCGCGGCGACGTAGGTCCGGCGATGGCCCCGGATCTCGGCCTCGTCGTGGACGCCCCCCAGGGGAACCCGGACGAACTCGCGCCCCAGCGCCCTGGCGATGCTCTTGCCCAGCGACGTCTTGCCCGTGCCGGGCGGGCCGACGAAGCAGAGGATCGGCCCCTTCATGTCCTTCTTCAGCTTGCGGACCGCCAGGTATTCGAGGATCCGCTCCTTGATCTTCTCCAGGTCGTAGTGGTCGGCGTCGAGGACCTTGCGCGCCCGGCGGAGGTCGAGGCGGTCGCGGCTCGACTTGCTCCAGGGGAGGTCCGCCAGGCAGTCGAGGTAGGTCCGGACGATCGAGTACTCGGCCGAGCTCGGGTGCATCCCCGCCAGCCGCTCGACCTCGCGCTCGGCCTCGTGGAGGACCTCGGCCGGGGGCCGGGCCTCCTTCAGCCGGCCCCAGAGCTCGTCGAGCTCGGGGTTCTCGCCCCCGCCCTCGCCCAGCTCCTCCTGAATCGCCTTGATCTGCTGGCGGAGGAAGTGGTCGCGCTGCGCCTTGGTGATCTCGGAGCCGACCTGCTCCTGGATC
>JAFANO010000145.1 GCA_019232645.1 Planctomycetaceae bacterium
TTCGAAACTACCACGATCTTCGTACCTGGCCAACAACTTCCTCACGAGGTTCGTCTTGAATTCATGGCACAACCGCTCGAACCCGGCTGCATGCGTGCACGATCCGGTCGGATCCCGGATGCTTGACGAACACGTGCCCGACCCTAAAAGATGATTAGCACCCCGACGGCCGGTGGCCGGTAGCACCCCAGAGAACCGTGATCATGAAGATACCGCCCCGAGTGCGCGGAGTCGCTTCGGCGGGCGTCCGCGGCGTTTGGGGGCGACCCAGGGCGGCAACCGGATCGGGTAGCTCAGCAGTTCGCGCATGGTCCAGCGATGGTCCGTCAGTCTCGCCGCCATCGCTGGGGTTCGAGCACGCCACTTGAGGCGCTCTCCTGGAGCAGCCGTCATTCGGAGGCTGTCGTGTTCCCAACAGAAGTTGTAAGCGCAGCCCACCAGGTACATCCAGCCGGCCAACACCTCCGCACCGCGAACCAACGCTCGGCCCCGACGCACCAGAGGGCTCAGCGTGGCGCGGAAGGTGGCGTTGAGTCGCTCGATGTAGGCCGTGTGGATCCCCGTGCCTGTACCGGTCGCCGTCAGTACCGCCGCGATCGCCTGGGCCGTTCCCAGCACCACCCGACGTGTGACGCTCACGAGTCGTCGGCCCGAGTGGTGTTTGATGACCTGACCCAACAGCAAGCCAGGGATTGCCGTCAGGTGCGGCCGACCCCGCTTCCCCGTCCGCACCGGGTCGCGGAACACCTTCTTGATGGCCGTCACGTAGCTCGCCAGGCCATCGACACAGACCAGAAAACCCAGGCTCTTGGCCGCGCGACGAACCATCCGGACTACTGCCGTGATCAGATTCAGGTCGCGGCAGGCGCTGACCATCCCGCCCAGCCACAGCCGCGACGGCACCGCCATTGCCATGGCCATCCAGAGCCGCTGGCCGACCACCTTGGCGTACAGTTCGTCCGCCTGGACATGTCCCAACTCGACTTGTCCCTGAAGCACCAACTGCTCGTGAAGCCGTTGACCATGGTGCCCAGCCCGCTCGCGCCAGGCGGCAACAGTCCGCTCGTCAAGCCCGAAGGCGGCGACGATGGCTTGCAGCGGACAGCCATGGCAGAGCAGTGTGATCACGAGCGTCACCAGGTCGAGCGGCTTCTTGAGGCGGTACAACGGGGTGTCGCGGGTGGCGACGAAGGTTTGGCCGCAGGTGGTACAGCGATACCGTTGCTCCTTGCGGCTATGTACGCGGATGTTGCCCAGGCCGGACTGTCCGCGTGCGGGGCAGTCGGGGTTGTGGCAGAATTGGACTTGCGGGTCCATCGGGGCGTCTCGCGGGGCACGATTTGGCGATCATGCCCGGAGGGAAGCTGGATGGACCTGCACTTTTCAAGGGGTCACCCCCTCATCACGGTTCCTTGGGACCTACTTTCCGCACATCTCGCGCTGATTTTCTGCGAATTCGGGTATCGCTCAGATCGCTGCAAGAGGTATTCTTGGCGACGGTTAGCGCTCTTGGGCCCTCTGGTCGCAATGGGAGGAATGGCCTCCACTGGATCTCTGGCTTACTTCACGAACCCAGCGTTGGCATCCGAGTCCAAAACCTTGCCATCATAGATAATCCGCCCTCCAACAAGGGTCAGGACGCTTCGCGTCTTCGGCAGGTCGCCGACCGGAACCGTGAAGATATCCTGCGAGAGAACGGCCAGATCCGCCAGCTTGCCGGGTGCCAGGATGCCCTTGGCCGCCTCGGCGAACTCGGCAAAGGCCGAACCCCGGGTATAGGCCTCGACGGCCTCCTCGCGCGTCAGCGCCTCTGCCGGATTGGCCGGGTGGACCGTGGCGAGCATGACGTTCAGGTAGGGGTTCATCGGGCCATCCGAGCCGATCGCCAGAGGGATTCCAGCCCGCAGAATTGACCGCATGGGCTGGAATTGCTTCAGGCGTTCCTCGCCCCAGCGCTTGGTGTAGAGCTTTCGCAGGTCGAAGTGCGTGGGGTTCTGCACCATGACGATGCCCAGCTTGGCGGCGCGGGGAATGAGGTCGGGCGCCAGGCCGTCGCCGTGCTCGAACCGCACCCGACGCCCCTTCCAGTGCGCCTCTGGGTCGGTTTCCTCCATCAGCTTCAGGACGATCTCGGCCGTCTTGTCGCCGACAATATGCAGGAGGAGCGGGTCGCGGCCGGCAATCGTCTCGTGGAGCATGCCGCGGATTTCAGCTTCCGGGAAATTCATCCGGCCCGACCACCCGGGGCGGTCGGAATATGACGCGCGCAGCAGGGCACGCCGCTCGATCGGCGTGCCGTCGAGCACCCATTTGGACCCCGAGATCGTGACGCGCGGCGTGGGATGGACCGGCAGGCCGGCACCCTCACGAGGATTGCGACCGTGGGTGTCGGTGGTTAGGAAGCGCATCAAACGCATTCGGATCGGCAGATCGGCTGTCCGGAGGTGGTCCAGGTAGCGCTCCGGAGGTAGCGCCGACATCACCTGGATCGAAGTGATGCCGAATTGCGCAGCCTCAACGGCAAAGGCACGTAGGTCCGCGACCGCCCGTTCAGGGGGAATCGCCTCTCCGATCCGCCGCAGAACTCGCCAGTGAGCCTGCTCACCCAGCCTGCCAGTGACCGTCTGCTTCCCCGGCAGCCGGTAAACGAACCCGCCGAGGACATCGGGCTCATCCTCGGCGACGCCCAGGGCCCGCATCGCGGCGGTGTTGAGGATCACGTCGTGGTCGGTCCAAGCAAACAGGATCACTCGATGGTCGGGCGCGACTCTGTCCAGCTCGAACCGGGTCGCCCTCGGTTCGTCAAGGATGGTAGCCCCAATGATTCCGAAAATCATGCCTCCCTTTGGGGCTTTGGGCACGGCCTCGGCCAACGCGGAAAGCACCTCCTCCCACGTCGTGGCGTCCCAGCCGTCGGGCCCGGGTGGTCGTCCCTTGATCTCCAGGAAGACAGCGGCGGTCAGCTTTGACCCTTGATGCTGGTGCGCATCATTGATGCCGGGGATCACGGTCCGGCCTCTCAGGTCGATCTTGCGCGTCCTGGGACCGGCCAGCGCGAGGACTTCTTGCGATGAGCCGATCGCCGTGATCCGCTCCCCGCGGACGGCAAGTGCCTCGGCCCACCTCCGCGGCGGGTCGGCTGAGAAGATCTTGCCGTTGGCGAGGATCAAATCCGGCACATCCTGCAGTCCCGTGGCAAAGACAGTGGAGACCGCGACAAAGATGAGTCGGTGCATGAGGATTGCCCTATCTATAGCCTACTTTCCGCGCATCCCGCGCTGATTTTCTCCGAGTTTCTCCTGCCCCTGGGCAAGCAGTAGCCCTCGACCGGCAATCCTCCCTCATGCGGGTGGCCGCCCGGCCGATCGGCCCAGCCGGGCGACTGTTCCCGTCCAGGCCGGAATCCCCCTTCGATCCAGCATCCCTGACGCCGCATTCTCCGCTCCTGTCCTATCCCTCGTCAATGTCCGACGACCAAGCCCGACCTCTTCGGTCTCGACTTGCGGCGATCGCCCTCGACGTAAGTCGTGTGGCACTCGACTTACGTTAAGGCATTCCGATGTAACTGTTTTTGGAGATTTTTCATCTCTTGACGATTCCCCGTCCCCGACCAACATGCCCATGGAAATCGCAACGGGCCGGCTCCCGACCCACCGACGGCGGTGGCCGCTCACCAGTCGTACTCTCACCCCGCGAGACCGCTCGGAGTCAGACCCGTGAAACGACCTCTCCTCAAGACGCCGCCCCTGGGCGACACCGCCCAAGCCGCCGGTCGGACCCTCCACTCCTACCACCTCGGGTTGCTGCCCATCCTCAATCGCTTGCTCACCCGGTTGCGACTGGAACCGATCCTGCGTGACTATCTGCCTCCGGAAGATCGGCGATCGCGGATCTCCCCGGCGCAGGGATTGATGGTCCTCCTGAAGAACCTGCTGCTCTCCCGGGAACCCCTCTATGGCGTACCCCAGTGGGCCGCTCGCTGCGATCCTGCGGCGTTGGGACTGGCACCCCAACAGATCGCCGCGCTCAATGATGACCGCATCGGACGCTGTCTGGACCAGCTCTTCCGCAGCGATTGTGGTTCCCTCGCCTTGGCCGTCGCCACTCAGGCCATTGCCGAGTTCGACGTCAAGTTGGACGAACTGCACAACGACTCGACCACGGTGACCTTCTCCGGCGCCTACCTGGACGCGGCCCGGGAGACCAAACGCCGTGGGCAGACCCGGCTGGCGATCACGTGGGGGCATAACAAGGATCACCGGCCTGATCTCAAGCAATTGCTCTTCATCTTGACCGTGGCCAAGGACGGCGGGGTCCCGGTCTACTTCCAGGCCAAGAGTGGCAATGTGGTCGACGATCGGACCCACCGCTCTACCTGGGACTTGCTCTGCAAGCTCACCGGCCGGCTCGATTTCCTGTATGTAGCCGACTGCAAGCTGGCCAACACCGAGAACATGGCCTACGTGCACGGTCATGGCGGGCGGTTTCTCACCGTGCTGCCGCGGACCCGGTCCGAAGACCGCACCTTCCGCGAGGCGTTGGCCGGAGGCCGGGTTCGGTGGCGATGGGTTCACGACAAGTACGACGAGGAGGGAAAACTCGCCGATCAGTTCCGCGTCAGCGAGCCAGCAGCGACCAGTGTCGAGGGGTATCGGCTGGAGTGGTATCACAGCACGCGCAAGGCCGAACTGGACGCCTTGGCCCGCGCGCGGCAACTCGAGCGGACCTTGAAGGACTTGGCGGAGCTCCAGCAGAAGCTGACTTCCCCACGGACACGCTACCGCTGGCGAGCCAAGGTCACCGAGGCGGTGGAGGCGATCCTGCAAGCCCACGGGACGATGGACTGGATTGAGCTGGAGATCGAGGAGCACGAACAGGAGATCTTCCGCCAAGAGCGGCGGGGCCGACCCAATGACCGGACGAGGTATCGGCGGCAGGTGAAGAGCCGGTTCGAGCTGAAGTACGCGCTGAACCACGCGACGTTGGCGTCGGCCGCGGTCAGTGACGGGGTCTTCCCGTTGATCACGAACGACCGACAGCTTTCGGAAGAGGCGTTGTTGCTGGCGTACAAGGGTCAGCCGGTGATCGAGAAGCGCTTCGAGCAGTTGAAGACGGAATTCGAGGTGGCCCCGGTCTTCCTCAAGGAGGCGAGTCGAATTCAGGCCCTGTTGTGCCTTTATTTCTTTGTGCTGCTGGTCCAAGCGTTGTTGGAGCGGGAGCTGCGGCGCGCCATGGCCCGGCACCAGATCGCGAGCTTGCCCTTGTATCCGGAGGGCCGAGCCTGCCGGCGCCCGACCACTCCCCAACTGATCGAGCTGTTCGAGAACGTGCAACGCCACTGCTTAGTCGTCGGCAACAAACCCCCGGTCGTCATGACGACCAAGCTGAGTAAACTGCAACGACGGATTGTGAAGTTGCTCGGCATGCGGATGGTCTATGACAACTGACTTACGCGGCTATCGGAAATTCGGAGAAAATCAGCCCGAGATGTGCGGAAAGTAGGGTACAGCGGTCGGGTGGCACGCCCCGCATGGGCGTGTACCCAACAGCCCGGCGCTCACGCCCGTCGAAGACTCCGGGCGTGCCACCCGACCCGAGCTGAACTCGGGTGCGGACATCAGATCACCGGAGACGCAACCCGAGTCGACAGGCGGCAGATCCAAGAGCCTGAACCGAGTTTTCGGATAGTTCCTTATTGGGGCGTCTTGCTCTCGTTAACATCCGCCGGCGCGTCTTCACCTCTCTCCCTGGCTTCGACCGGCGAAGAAATCGTAAGGAGTTTGGCGGGAACCCTGGCATCGGACGAAAAGGCTCATCGCAAAGGAAGTGGGGCGGACCTCGATTTGGTGGCGCGATGCAGCGAAAAAGCCCCCTGTGATCAGACCAAGGGTGTCCATGTGATATAATTCAACATAAATTTTAATTAGATCGGCGATTTGGGCGACCTCGACAATTTTGGTGGTCGGCACGATGAGGAGCTTGGCTTCGACGGATTTCGAAGGCAAGTGGTACCCGATCTGCACCTCCCTGCAGAGATAGTCGAGGATGCGGGACTGCGTCGCCGTCATCTGCCCGAGGATGTTCGCGTAGACGAGGTTGCTCTGATCCTTGCCGTCCTCCGTGCAGGACGACGCCAGGAGCCCAGCCCACATCTCTTGGAGTCCTGGGTCGTCCACCCGACTCCCCTTCTCGATGATGTCAGAGATCATTCGAGGGTGGGCATGGACCTCGGCATCTCCAACCCTCGCTTCGAGTTTCTTCTTGCCCTTCTCGACGATGCTACGAGCGAAGGAGATCCGCCACTCCTTGACCAGGTCTTTGAGATCGAGTCCGAGTTCTTTTGAAGCCGGGTAGCAGAGCCGCTCGAGAAAGGCGTGCACCTTATCAACGGCAGCTTGGGTGACAATCTTGACCGCATCACTATAGGGTTGGATGCCCATAAGATCGGAGATGCCTGGGTTCACAGAGTCGCTCATTCGTCGTCCCCCTAAAGCCGAGATTCCCAGATGGCGAGAGAAAGTTGCCCTTCGGCCCCGTCGTCCTAAAGCACTTATCGAAGCAGTCGAAACCGACCCGGTCAAACGCAGGCCGGACAGTTGCGAGAGTGCGTGCCCGTCTCCCGAAGTACCGGCACTCACCCACCTAAGACCGGCCACATCATAAGAACAAGCGCATCCCACACCAGATGATGGACCTACGAAGAACCGGGCGGGCGAGGTTGTGTTCCAGTTAGTATTGAAATACGCGCCAAAAGTCCTTCCGTGACAGGAGTCCGGCCCCCGAGGCGGGCTCGACTCGTAACTCCTTACATCAGCGGGACTTATTGCCAATTTTTCAATCCAGTTGGGACACCACCGAACTTCCTGACGGCCTCGCGCCACGAGATGTACCACGCGCTGGCGCTGATGGCCGTCGGGCTCCTCGCCCTCGTGGGACGGCCGGGCGCGGCGCTGTCGGCGGCCGGGTGGGCGTTCCTGGTCGGGACGCTCCTGTTCTTGGGCAGCCTCTACGGCTACGGCCTCACCGGCCAGCGATGGCTCGGGATGATCACGCCGATCGGCGGCGTCGGGTTCCTGATCGGCTGGATCGCGCTGGCGATCGGGGCAGGGGGGGGCTCCCGGCCCTGAGGGATGGGCCGGACCGCCGCGTCGCCGATGAGCCCGACCGGGGCCCATCCCCTCGCGAACCGGTCTCCCGGCCCGAGCGCCTCCTGACATAAGATTGGGAATTGGGATCGCTTCCGATCCGGCCTTGACACGGTTGGGTGGCACGCTACGCCGTCCATTGTTTGACGTCTCC
>JAFANO010000186.1 GCA_019232645.1 Planctomycetaceae bacterium
TGAGCGTCGCCTTCGTAAAGCCGCTGAGGACGCGCGCGAGGCGGAGCAGAAACGTGCGGAAGAAGCAGAAGCACGCCGCCGAGCCGAACTGGAACGAGCCGAAGCGGAGGCGAGGCGCGCCGACGAAGCCCAAGCCCGCGAGCGAGACGCCGAGGCTGCCGCCGAGCGGCAGAAGCAACTCGGCCGTGGGTTCCTCATCGTGGCCGTCGTCGCAGTTGTGCTTGCCGCCATCTCATTCGGGCTTGCGGTGTGGGTTAACAAAGCGCGCCAGGATGCCGACGTCGCCGCCAAGACAGCGCTCGAGGCCCGGAAGAGGGCGGAAGACCAGTCCAGGATTGCGGAATCACGCCGGCTGGCCGCGCTCTCCGAGGCGGAACGAGGAAAGCGCCTGGACCGGGCGCTCATTCTGGCGGTTGAGGCCCTTCGAAAGGAAAGAACGACCGAGGCGCGGGACAGTCTATTCCGGGCCCTCGTCGCCCGGCCTGGAATCGTATCTTTCTTACATTCCAACAAGGGCTTCGTCGAAAGCGTGGCCTTCAGCCCCGACGGCAAGACCCTGGCCGCGGGTTTCGTCGTCATCGGCGGCAGCAGCGGCGTGGTGCTCTGGGACGCGCAGTGGTGCACGCGGCTGCAGGCCGAGCCGTTGCCCGTGGCTGAGGGCGAAGTCGCGAGCGTGGCCTTCAGCCCCGACGGCAAGACCCTGGCCGCGGGCTACGCCGCCGGCGGCGGCCGCGGCGGCGTGGTGCTCTGGGACGTGAATTTCGAAACGTGGAAGCACCGCGCCGGGCAGATCGCCAACCGCAACTTGTCCCTGTACGAATGGCGACAGATTTTTCCGGACGTGACCTACCGTCCGACGTTCCCGGACCTTCCCTCACCCAACTATGACGAGCGTTACAAGGACATCGCTCGGAACCTGACCCGGGCCGAATGGCGGCGGTACTTCCCCGACGAGCCGTACCGCAAGACCTTCGACAATTAGCCCATACCGCCCGATGAGGAGCCGGGCGACGCACACGTGTCTGCGGTCGGAGCGGGGGACGTGCCGAAGGGAAACCTGAAGTGACCTCTCGCGCGTCGCGGCCCGAGGGATGACGATCATCGCCGAGGGAGGATCGGCGGGTGTTGACCCGCGATCCGGGCGTCGGATGGTCGACGGGCCTACGAGTTGACCAGCCGCGACTCGCCCCGCACCATCTTCCGGGTCATGATGGCGAAGTGGGTGTGGAGGATGCACTTCCAGGCGAGCTGGAAGAGGTAGCGGGGCGGGCGGCCGGCGAGCAGCAGCTTGCGGAGCGAGCGGGCGTAGACGGGGCGATAGGGCCGGGTGCGCGGGTCGGACCAGACCCGGGCGAGCATCACCAGGGCGCCCAGGATCGTCAGGAACTGGTTCTCGAGATACTTCAGCGGCCGGTTCCGGCGGAGCCAGGTCATCTTCGCCGTGGCCAGCGGCAGCCGGCCCTTGATGAAGAGATCATCGAAGCGTTCGAAGTAGTTCTCGGCGTTGTAGAGCCGGTCCATCATGTCGAGCCAGCCGTCGCGCATCTGCTCGCGGGTCATCAGCAGGGGGATGATGTTGGTGGCGATGTGCGGGTCGTCGGCGGCGGCGTTGTCGAGGCGATCCTCGGCCTCGAGGCGGGCGTAGAGGGGGGTCTTGGGGATCGCCGAGAGCATCCCGGCCATCGCGCCGATGACCCGCGCGCGGCGGAGGAACTCGAACTGGCGGTCGAAGATCCCGAGGTCGTCGTGGTCGAACCCGACGATCATCCCGGCGTAGACTTCCAGGCCGAAGCTTTGGATCCGGTGGACACGCTCGATCAGGCCACCGCGGACGTTCTGGTACTTCTTGGTCTCGCGCAGCGCCTCCTCGTCGGGGCTCTCGATGCCGATGAAGACGGCGACCATGCCCGCCTCCGCCATCAGGCGCATCAGCTCCTCGTCCTCGGCCAGGTCGAGCGACGCCTCGGTGAAGAAGGCCAGCGGATAGCCCCGGCGGCGCTGCCAGGCGACCAGCTCGCGGAGGATCCCCTTGGCGGCCTTCTTGTTGCCGATGAAGTTGTCGTCGACCAGGAAGATGACGCGCGCCCCGAGCTGGTGCTGGGCCTCGACCTCGGCGACCACCTGCTCGGGGGTCTTGACCCGGGGCCGTCGGCCGAAGATGACGATGATGTCGCAGAACTCGCACTGGAACGGGCAGCCGCGCGAGGTCTGGATGCAGCCCATCGCGTACTCGCGATAGGGGATCAGGTCGTAGCGCGGCATCGGGACCTTGGTCATGTCGGTCTTCTCGGCCTGCTCGTACCGCGCTTGCCAGTCGCCCCGCTTCCAGTCCTCGAGGAACTTCGGCCAGGTCTCCTCCGCCTCGCCGACGAAGATGACGTCGACCAGGCCCTCGAACCAGCCCTCGGCCACGGTGATCCAGGGCCCGCCCACCACGGTGAAGATCGCGCGCGCGTGCAGCTCCTCCAGGATCTCGCGCATCCGGTCGCGCTGGACGGTCATCCCGGTCAGGCCGACGATGTCGAAGCCCTCGAGCGCGTCGAAATCGATCTCCCGGACGTTCTCGTCGATCAGGACGACCTCGTGCTCTGGCGGCGTCAGGCCCGCCAGCACCGGCAGCGCCAGCACCGGCATGTTCGCCTTCTTGTTCAGCAGGGGGAGGCCGTGGTTCAGGCCCCAGAACGACGTCGGGAATCTCGGGTTGATCAGGCAAATTCTTGCCATCAAACGACCCTCATCCGGAGGATGCCCCGCCTCGCCGGTGGCGCCCGCGGCGCGTCGGCCTGACGTGATCAAGGATTTGAGAAGATTATCATGCCGGTCGGGAACCCGCAAGGTTCCATCTCCCCGTGATATAGGGAAATGCATGCACGTCGCGCGCCACGCACGAAAGCAACCACTCGAGGCGACGCAAAAACGCACCAGGAAAGAGGGGTGATCGGCCGAATTCCGAAAATGCCGTGGTCGGCGACGGGCGCGACTGGGAAGATGAAATCCGGGGGGTCGAGCATGCAACGGTGCTTGACTTGCACCTCCCTCTCGGAGTGCGGGAGGAAGGGGCGCGACGTGCGCACCCGGTGAGGAGGAGGCGGCATGGACTCCGCGGCGGCATCGAAACTATTCCGTCGGCTCGATCGCGAGCTCTGGGTCGTCACGGCGGGCGATGGCGTGCGCCGGGGAGGGTTGCTCGCGACGTTCGTCAGCCAGGCCTCGATCGTCCCGCACTTGCCGCGCGTGCTGGTCGGGCTGGCCAAGCGACACCACACGTGGGAGCTGGTGGAGTCGAGCGGGGCGTTCGGGCTCCACCTGCTGGGCGAGGAGCAGCTCGACTGGGCCTGGCGTTTCGGGCTCTCCTCGGGCCGCGACAGCGACAAGCTCTCCGGGCTGGCGACCCGCGTCGGCGCCTCCGGCGCACCCTTGCTGACCGAGGCGCCGGGCTGGCTTGATTGCCGGGTCGAGGCCCGGCTCGACACCGGCGACCGGACGGTCTACCTGGCCGAGGTCGTCGACGCCCGGGCTCCGAACCCGTGCCCGATCCTGACCGTAAAACGGATGTTGCAGATGGCGCCCGCGGACCGGCGTCGGATCCTGGAGGAGCAACTCGTCCGGGACGGGGCCGCGGACGCGTGCGCGATCGAGGAGTGGCGGCGAGGAGGCCGTTGATGCACGGATCGCTCTCGCAGGCGTTCTCGCCCGACTATCTCGCCGCCCGATCGCGGTTCCGCGCGGCGGCCTCGGCGCTGGGATTGAGGCTCGAGTCGTACACGATCGGCGCGGCCGGCCCCTCGGGCGAGGACCTGATGATCGATGTGACGCTGGGAGGCGTCGAGGGGGCCTCGCGCGTGGTGGTCGTCTCCAGCGGCCTGCACGGCGTCGAGGGGTTCTTCGGCTCGGCGGTGCAGGTGGCGC
>JAFANO010000291.1 GCA_019232645.1 Planctomycetaceae bacterium
GGCCTGCTCGAACCGGCCGACCCGGTCGCGGTCGGCGCCGGTGAAGGCCCCCTTGACATGCCCGAACAGCTCGCTCTCGAGCAGGCCCTGCGACAGCGCCGCGCAGTGGACCTTGACGAACGGCCGCGCGGCGCGGGGGCTGGCGGCATGGATCGCCTCGGCCAGGAGCTCCTTGCCCGTGCCGCTCTCGCCCCGGATCAGGACGGCCGACGGGCTGGCCGCCACCTTGCGCGCCATCGCGATCATGTGGTTGACCGCCGGGCTCGACCCCCGGATCTCCGCGAAGATCTCCGCCGCGGCAGTCGGCTCGGGCCTCTCCGGCGCCTCGCCGCGATCCAGGAGCTGGTCCTGGAGGATCATGATCCGCCGCTGCTGCTCGGCGATCTTCTCGACCTTGTCGCGCAACTCCTTGTTGAGCGACTCCAGCGTTTGCTGGATGCCGGCCGAGTGGAGCGTCAGCGTCGCCATCGAGCCCAGCGCCCCGAGGAAGGCGATCTCCTCGTCCTCGTAAGGCATCCCGCTCCGCTTCGGTCCGAGCACGAGCAGGCCGGCCGGCTCGCCGTCGGACTCCAGCGCGCTGGCCACCTCGCCCCCCAGCGCGATCATCGCATCGACGGCCGCGTCGGACGAGCTCGCCAGCGACATCGCGTGAGGGACCCGGATCGTCGGCACCTGGCGGAGCCGGGCGACCAGCGGGTTGTCGGCGTCGAGCGCCTGCTCGTCGGGGGCCGAGCCGTGCCAGGCCACCAGCCGGAGCGGCTCCCGGGGTGACTCCGCCAGGAAGATCGCCCCCCACTCCAGCCGCAGGACCTCGGCCGCCGCCTCCAGCAGTCGGCGGCCGAGCGTGGCCCGATCGACCAGGCTGCCGACCGCCGCCCGCATCTTCTGCATCGCCTGGTCGAAGTTGTACTTCTCGCGGTAGAACCGCCGGTCGATCGCCTTCTGGAACCGCTCCCGCGCCACCTCCGACACGATCAGGATCACGATCACCGTCACCCCGGCCACCATCGCCCCGCGCCAGGTCTGGTGCACCGCGGAGAACTGGTTGCCGATGACCAGGCCACTCAGCAGCAGCACCCCCGAGTAGAGCAGCCCCGCCGTCACGCTCAGGACGAAGTAGAGCACGCCCCGATTGATGATCTCCTCGACCTGCATCAGCTTGTACCGCATGATGCTCAGCGCGTACGCCAGCGTGTACAGGAGCGAGACCCCGAACATCGGCCAGGCCCCGCTGTCGCGGCCGAGCGTCGAAGGGTCGAACCAGGTCTGCCTCAGGAGGTAGCCGATGAGCACCGAGGCGATCAGCGAGGCCAGCAGGACCCATCGGACCTGGTTCCGCTCGGCCCGCGTCCGCGCCGAGCGGTAGCTGGTCGCCAGGCAGAGGATGCAGAGCCCGAAGATCACGACCGCCAGCGCGATGTAGCCCAGCGCCAGGCCGCGGACCAGGCGCAGCGCGGCCTGGACGCGCCCGCCCTCGCCGTGGAGCGCCAGCCACCGCGTCTCGTACATCGCCCCCCAGAGCGCGGCGAGATAGGCTAAGGGGATCCCGTACATCGCCCCCAGGACCCCGCGCCGATAGACCGCGAAGATCGGGTTCAGCCGGGGGAAGACCAGGTAGAAATGGAGGTTGACCACCGGCACGAAGAGCGCGAACGCCGCGAACGGATAGATCAACGCCGGCTCCGAGACGATCTCCGTCCAGTGGTACCCCCCCATATAGGCGCCGACCGTCACGATACAGAGCCAGAAGAAGAGCCGCGCCGAGGCGTCGTGCGGCCGCTTCCAGAAGACCAGCCCCCCGACGGCGAAGATCAGCATCTCCTGGGAGAACCAGATCAACGACCAAATGTACGTCCCCAGCGGACGATAGACGACCCGCGCCTGGGATGTCCGTCTCCCCTCCCCGTCGCGGCCCTCCCACGAGACGGCAACCTTCTGGCCCACCCGCTGGCCGATCGCACGCATCGCCCGGACGTAGTCGATGTAATTCCTGATCTCGAAGTCGCCGATCTTACGCAAGGTGTCACCCGGCCGGGGACGCTTTCCGATCCACTCGTAGCCTTCGGGGATCGCCTCCCTCACTTCCGTGCTGAAGACGCAGCGGATGCCGATGTCGCCCATCCAGGCCACCATGACAATCACCGCGATCGAATAGAACAGTACGAGGAGCGCGGCGACCATCAGGAACGCGCGGTGCGGCTTCCGGCGCCAGAGGGATGGTTTCGAAGGATGTGTCGGAAGGGAAGAATAATAGGCGCTGTCAGCGGAGCAGCCGGAACGTCCGGACGCGGCGAATCCATGAAGCATCGTTTATCTCAATGGTCCGGCGGTTTTTCACGTTCACGCGTTGATCTCAAGACATCCACCTTAGCGAATCGCCAACGAAATACAAGATTTTCGTTAACGAAATCCTGACGATCGCGCCGATATTCTATACTTTGCCGGAGCGGAATGGACTCAATGCATCTTTTGAGACCTCACAGAATCTATGAACGTCGTGGAAGTTGACGCAGACCTTGAAAGCGAGGTCATTGACAGAAAACAATGATATTGGACGGTATGGTTCATAATTTGGCGAATCTGGGTGATATGATTCGGGGGAGTAATCAAAGGCTTTGCGGTCCGTTGACGAAATTTCGTTAGCTTC
>JAFANO010000231.1 GCA_019232645.1 Planctomycetaceae bacterium
CGCTGGTCAGCGCCAGGTAGGGGATGCGCCCCGGCCAGGTCAGGTTGTCGAGGACCGGGTAGCGGTCGCGGAGATACTGCGCCCAGAGGTCCTCGTACGTCCGCAGGGGGACCGCGCCCTGGAACTCGGCCACCGTCTGGATCGCGCCGAACCCGTGGTCGCGGCCGAACCGGGTCCTGCGGGCCGTGTGCACCAACGTGCGGAGCGTCCGCCTCTGCACGGCGACCGGGTCGAGCCGCGCCAGCCGAGCGACGTGGTGGTGGGCCGACCACTCGAACTCCCAGTTGACGACCCTTCGAACAAGAGGAGAGCCCACGACTGTGGCGAGGGGAGACGTCTGGCGCATATCGAAATCAATCTCGGTTCTGCCTCTCCTCGGGGAGGAGGCCGGGGTGGGGGCGGCTTCGCACCGCGAACATCGATCCATGGGGACGATGACGGGCCTAGGATGCCAGGCAGGAGCGGCGGCGTCCAGTCCCTTCATCCCGCACTCCTCGGCGGCCGCGGGAGACTGGCTGTTCCGACGTTCAGGAGAGGTCCTTGACGCCCTGGCAGAAGTAGGCGCCGGCGGGGGGGAAGTTCCGCGGCTCGAACGCGAATTGCACGCGGTCGAAGAACTTGCGATAGAACCGCAGGTAGACCCAGGGCATCTCGGTGATCTGGTTGTAGGACCCCCCGGGGGCCAGGACCTGCTTGACGGCGCGGAAGAGGTCGCGCTGGAGGTCCTTGGGGAACGAGGGGACGGGCAGGCCCGAGATCACGGAATCGACCAGGTCGATCCCGCGCCCGCGGAGGATCTCGGCCAGGTCGCGGACGTCCCCCTCGACCACGTCGAAGTTGGGGAGGCGTTGATATCGTTCGCGGAGGATCCGGGCGAAGTCGGGGTCGCGCTCCAGGACGATGACCCGGCAGTCGGGGCGCGCCTTCTCGGCCAGGACCTTGGTGATCGGGCCGGTGCCCGCGCCCAGCTCGACCAGCACCTTGACGCGGTCCCAGGGGATGTTGCGGACGGTCGTCCGCGAGAGCCAGGGGCTGCTCGGGGCCAGGCTGGCGATCGCCGTCCCGTGCTTGAAGAACTTGCCGAGGAAGAGCAGGAAATCGTTCATCGGTGCTCGTCGCGGGTGGGGGCGGTCGCGAGGTCGCTCGCGGGGGAGGGGGCGAGACCGACCGGCCTGCGAGGGGCGGGCCGGTCGGGGATTCCAGGATCCGTTCCGACTTCAGTGCGCGACCCGGGCCCTCCGCCGCAGGTCCTGCTTGAAGAGGAACCGCGCGGGGTCGAGCGCCAGCGGGATCGTCTTGAGCCGGTCGCGGAGGAAGCGAATGACGAGGTGGTTGACCAGGCGGGCCTTCTCGATCTGGGGGGCGTGGCCGCACCTGGGGATCACGACCTGGCGGACCTTGAGGATCTGGTCGGCCGCCCGGATCGAGCCGGCGACGTCGGAGAGGACCCGGTCGTCCTCGCCCCAGATGATCAGGGTCGGGTGGGGGACCTGCCTCAGGAGCGGGGCGACCGAGTGCCCGACGATCCCCCGGAGCGTCCGGAGGACCCCCTTCTTCCACTTCCGGTCCTGGAACTTGTGCTCGATGACGGCGACCAGCTCGTCGCTGGCGAAGTGCGTGCGGTGGAAGACCGACTTGACCAGGGTGTCGTACTGGCTCCGGCGGACGCCCTCCATCATCGGCAGGCTCTCGTCGCCGTGGATGCCCGAGGGGCAGATCAGGACCAGGCGCGCGACCTTCTCGGGATGGCGGGTGGCGTAGGTCATGAGGATCTGGCCGCCCAGGCTCGAGCCCACGAGGTTGTAGGGCGGGCGCTGGACGTACTCGTCGAGGTAGTCGGCGAGCCGGTCGGTCAGGTAATCGACCGTGATCTCGCCACCCCGCTCGATCCGCTGGTGGAGGGAGTCGCCGTCGTAGACCAGGATCTCGGGAACCTTGACGTCGAAATGCCTCGACCAGTGGGTCCTGTTGGCGAACCAGCTTTCCGGCTGCTCGGCCAGCCCGTTGACCAGGATCAGGGGCGCGGGGCGCTTGTAGGCGTGGAGTCGATTCAGGTCGAACAATTTGCGAACGCTCGGGTTCATCGGATACCACAACTCCCGGGGTGCCGTGTCCAGGCACAAGGATCTGGCGAGGATTGCATGCAAACCCCAGGCCTCGGGTCCCGCTGCCCCCGCCTAAGGCTCGTACGACAATACCACGCGGCCCCGACGCGGCCAATCGGTCTCTCGACGGCGGCGTCGCAATTTTTACGTTACGGATCTCGGAATCGGACGGGCTCCTTGACGATCCGCCGTCGGGCGCGACAAGATGTTCAGCATCATCCTCTCGGAAACCGATCGGCGGCCGTCGTGTGATCCTGCAGCGAGGGCGTCCACCATGCGCGTGTTCATCACGGGGGGGACCGGCCTGATCGGCCGGCACCTGATCCGGCGGCTCGGCGACCGCGGCGACCAGCCGGTCGTCCTGTCCCGGCAGGCCGACAAGGTCCGCCGCGAGCCGGCGATGCGTCCCGTCACGGTCGTCCAGGGCGATCCGACGATCCCCGGCCCCTGGGAGGCGGAGCTCGACGGCTGCGACGCCGTCGTCAACCTGGTCGGGCACAACATCTTCGCCCAGCGCTGGGACCCCGAGGTCAAGCGGAAGATCCGCGACAGCCGGGTCTATGGCACCGAGCACGTCGTGGCCGCCATCGCCAAGGCGAAGGTCCCGCCGAAGGTCCTGGTCCAGGCGTCGGCGATCGGCTACTACGGGCCCCGCGGTGACGAGGAGCTGACCGAGGACAGCCCCTCCGGCAGTGACTTCATGGCGGTCGTCTGCCGCGAGTGGGAAGAGGCGGCGCACCCGGCCGAGGCGCGGGGCGTACGCGTGGCCCGGATCCGGATCGGGGTGGTGCTGGCCCGGGAGGCCGGCGCCCTGGCCGTCATGACGCCGATCTTCCGATGGGGGGGCGCCGCCCCGATCGGCAGCGGCGGGGGCCTGCTCAAGCCCGGCTCGGGCCGGCAGTGGATGAGCTGGATCCACATCGCCGACATCGTCGGGATCGTCCTCCTGGCGCTCGACAACCCCGAGGCCCGGGGCCCGATCAATGGGACCGCCCCCCAGCCCGTGCGCAACGCCGACTTCTCCAAGGCGCTGGCCCGGGTCCTCTGGCGGCCCTACGTCCCGCTCGGCCCACCCGACGCGATGCTCGAGCTGGTCCTGGGCGAGGTGGCGCAGGTGATCACCAAGGGCCAGAGAGTGCTCCCGACCAGGGCGCAGGCGCTGGGCTATCGCTTCGAGTATCCTGAGCTCGCCGGCGCCCTGCGTGCGCTCTTTACCAAGCCCAAGGCCCCGCCCCGGCCCGAGCCGATCCCGGCGGCGGGGGCGCATCGCGCCCACCATTGAGGGTTCCGTCGTCCCGGGAGGGCGGGCCCGGCCTTCCCCTGGATGATGGCTCCGACCGATGAGACCGATCCCCCATGGCGGTAATCCGGCAAGCGTGCGCCGCCGGTTCGGGCTGGGGGACACGCCCCTCGTCGACTTCTCCGCCAGCCTCAACCCGCTCGGCCCGCCCCCTGCGGCACTGGCCGCGGCCCGCGCGGCGCTCGACCGGGTCGATCGCTACCCCGAGCCGGGCTGTCCCCTGTTGACCGAGCGGCTGGCCGAGCGGCAGGGTGTCCCCGTCGATCGCGTGATCGTCGGCGCCGGCACGACCGAGCTGATCGGGCTGATCGGGCAATCGCTCCGCGAGGTCCTGGCGTTGCACGCCATCAAGCGCGGCGACCCGGAGATGCCCGTCTCGCACCTGGTCGAGCCGACCTACGGCGAATATCGCCGGGCCTCGGTCCTG
>JAFANO010000500.1 GCA_019232645.1 Planctomycetaceae bacterium
GCCGCCCGCGAGCCTCGACCTCCCCGGCATGCTCCAGCTCGGCGGCCTGCAAGCCTTCGCCGCGCCGACTGTTTACGCGCCGCTCCGGATCTTCCGGATCGGGGAGGCCATCGAGAAGACATGGCCCGAGAGGGCGTATCCGCCGGGCGACGTCGCGCATGTCTTCCGGCTCAACAACGGACCGGCGGGACGATCCCTCGCGGGGCGACGACGAGGAATCAGCGCAACAGGTTCGCGGCCACTCGGGGATTGGAGCCGAAGTGCATGTGGGCGTAGCCGGCGAGCAGCCCGCCGATCTGGATACCGTCGGGCTTGGGGTCGCCATCGGGTCGGAGGAGGCGCGTGGCGTAGGTGAGCGGGGCCAGCGGCTCGAGCGTCGAGTAGTGAAACTCGTGGCCCCGGACCAGTGTCCCGGCCGGGCCGAGCGGGGTCGTGCGGTCGGTCGAGACGGTCACGTATCCGAGCGCGGCGAACCGCGCGTGCATGACGACCCGGGCCGGGACCAGGCCCCACATCGGATCGACCCGCCCCGAGTGGTCTCGGAGTGACTCGGCGCAGGCCATCAGGCCGCCGCACTCGGCCAGGATCGTCCCCCCCTGCGCGTGGAACTGCCGGATCGCCGCGCACATCGGGGCGTTGGCCGCGAGCTGGGCGGCGAAGGCCTCGGGATAGCCGCCCCCGAGGTAGACCCGCTCCACCCCCTCGGGGAGTCCGGGATCGTCGAGCGGCGAGAATGGGACCAGTTCCGCCCCCGAGGCGCGGAGGTGGTCCAGGTTGTCTTCGTAATAGAAGCAGAACGCCGGGTCGCGGGCCAGCGCCACGCGCGTCCGACGGGCCGGGGGTGACGGCTCGGGCGCCTGCGGGACCGGCGGCAGGTCCGGCGGCCGGGCCAGCGCCAGCAAACGGTCGAGGTCGAGCGTGGACTCGGCGGCGTCGGCCAGAGCGTCCTCGAACCCGCCCCCCGGCCGGAATTCGTCGGCCGTCCAGAGGCCGAGGTGGCGCGACGGGATCGCCAGGCGCTCGTCGCGCGTCAGGTATCCCAGGGGCGCGACGTCGGGGACCGAGGCCCGGAGGCTCGGGGCCAGGTAATCGTCGTAATGACGACGGCCGCCGACCTTGTTGGCGATCGCGCCGGCGACCCGGACCGTCGGGTCGAACGTCGCGAATCCCAGGACCATCGCCGCCACCGAGCGGGAGACCCCCCGGGCGTCGACGACCAGGACGACGGGCACCCCCCACCGCCGCGCCAGGTCGGCCGTCGAGCCCGATTCATCGAGCGCCCCACGGCCGTCGAAGAGGCCCATCACCCCTTCGATCACCGCGAGGTCGGCCCCGACCGCCCCCCGGCGATACGTCTCGGCCAGCGCGCTCGGGTCGAGCAGCCAGGTGTCGAGGTTCCGGCTCGGCCGCCCGGTGATCCGCGACTGATGGCCGGGGTCGATGAAATCGGGACCGACCTTGAACCCTTGCACCCGGCGCCCCCGACGCACCAGCGCCGCCAGGACCGCCAGCGTCGCCGTCGTCTTGCCCGAGCCGGAATGCGTGCCGGCGATGATCAATGCGGGGATGGGCATGGGAGTCGTGCCACACGGGGGAGGCAGAGAGATTCACCACGGAGCACACAGGGACCACGGAGATGGAAGACAGAGAAGTCAAAAAAATTTCATAAAATTAATATTTTAATATTAACATCTACAATAATTCTTATTCTTTTAATTCCTCTCCTCTTTTCTCCTCCGTGGTCCCTGTGTGCTCCGTGGTGAATCTCTCTGCCTTTGCCTTCCGGAAGAGGTGCGAGTAGGATGGATCGTAAAGGTGGCTTTCGGCGGAGGGAGAGTCGTCGAGCATCGGCCCGACGAAGATCAGGGCGGTCCGGGTGATCCGGGCGTCGGCCATGCGTGGGGCGACCTCGGCGAGGGTGCAACGGAAGACGGCCTGGTCGGGCCAGCCGACGCGGTAGGCGACGGCGACGGGGGCGTCGGGGCCGTAGTGGGGCAGCAGCGCGGCGACGACCTCGGGCATCTGCGCGGCCGAGAGGAACAGGACCATCCCGGTCCGGTGCCGGGCCAGGGTGGCGAGGTCCTCGCCGTCGGGCACGCCGGTCCGGCCGGCGGCCCGGGTCAGGATCACCGTCTGGTTCTTGCCCGCGGGTGTCAGCTCGATCTTCATGGCGGCGGCGGCGGCCTGGAACGAGCTGACGCCCGGGACGACCTCGTAGCCGATCCCCAGGGCGTCGAGCCGTCGCATCTGCTCGGCGATCGCGCCGTAGAGGCTGGGGTCGCCCGAGTGGACCCGCGCCACGTCGCGACCCTCGGCGGTGGCCTCGTCCATCAGCGCGATGATCGCCTCGAGGTCGAGGGTCGCGGTGCTGCGGATCACGGCATCCCCGGGCGCAAAGGCCACGACGGCCTTCGGCACGAGCGAGCCGGCGTAGAGGCAGACAGGACAGCGCTCGATCAGGGTTCGGCCTCGGACCGTGATCAGATCGGGGTCGCCCGGCCCGGCGCCGATGAAGTAGACGGTCCCCCGCGCGGTCCCCGTCGTCATAGGAGGATCTTCCCCAGTCATATCAGGGCTACCCCGACCAGCGGCCAGGTCGCCGGCAGCACGACCGTCGCGCGGCGCGTCCAGCGGCGATCTGGCCGACTTGCCGACGGATGCTGTCGCCCGAAGACCCGGAGCCCCGGCGCCACCGCGATCCGGAACACCCCGAGCAACGCGCCGTCGAGCAACCGCGCCTGGTTCATCCGGACCGGGACGAACGGGATGGTCAGGCCGATCCAGGAGGAACCGATGATCCGCGACGGCGATCTCCCGCTCATGTCGAAACCCGAGACCTCCCACAACAATCCGGCGAGCCTCGTCACCTCGCCTCATCTTAACATTCGCGACCCCCTCGGGAAATCGCTTCCCGCGCGAGGCCGGGGATCTTGACCATCCGAGTCACCTCGGGATCCGGCCCCCTCGGCTTCCTCACAATGGATTCCGAAATTGTCGGATCGGATTGCCTTCCCCTATAATGACACCGCGGTTGCAGGGTGACGCGTGGCTCGCTTGACGACGAGGTGGGGGAGGACCTTCATCCTCATCCGATCCTTCCCATTCCCCCCACAGTTGTGAGAAGACGGCGGGCCTGGCCGCTGCACGGTGGCGGAAAGAGGCGGTTGGACTCATGCCGATACCGAAAGTCGTGATCTTGGGCCGGCCCAACGTCGGCAAGTC